>JBDKTA010000045.1 GCA_039680605.1 Planctomycetaceae bacterium
CGTCGCCGTCGGCGTTAATCTGAAAAACAGACTGTCCATGCGCCCCGCTTCGCTAGTTTTCTGTAAGTCTTTTCGCTCAAAATACCTCTGCGGCCTCTGCGATCTCCGCGGTGAAATATCCGGGCTAGTCCTTCGCTGCCCCCAGGCACAGCAAGCGCCCGTCGGCCAGGGCCACGTAGACGTTGCCATAGGCCGCGGCCAGACCTTCCGTCACGGGAGGGGCCGGCAGTTCCACACGGGCGATCTCCTTGCGATGGGACATCGAGGCGACCCACAGAACGTTCACGCCGGCCTGCGTCCCGGCGGCGATGACGGCATCGCCCGCCGCGATCATCGCCGTGGGGGTGAACCCGCCCGGGGCGGGAATCGTCCAACGCGGCGCCTCGTCCAGCGTGAAGGCCGCCACGGACGCCTCGCCGCGCCGAGCACCGTCGCGGAAGACGATGGCTCCCTGCCCGTCGAGCAGCGCCAGGCGACCCTTGGGGCCGCGAGCCTCGGAGGTCTCCTGCCGCTCAAGCTGGACGACCTGCTGGCCGCTGCCGTGTCGCCCCGGACCGGCAGGCTGGCTCCAACTGACATCCAGAAAACCACCTTTGACCGTGGAGATGGCCGTTGCCGCCGGCAGATCCTTCATCGCAACCCTCCGGCCGGTGCCCGCGTCGAGCAGCCATGCGGTGTGGCCCAGGCGGACAGCGCTGCCGACGCTGACGGGAACATCCGCTTCGCAATCGCGTGCGGCGAGGCCGGTGAGCCCTTCCGCGCTCCAGGGCGTGCGCCAGAGCACCTGCCCGTCGGTCAGACCCAGCGCCATGGCGATCATGCCCGGCTGCAGACCGCTGTGGCGTCCGGCGGCAACGATCACCCGCCCGTCCCGCACCAGGACGCCGCCGGGCGCCGGCCAGGGCGATTCGAGTTGGCCTTGGGCGACGATGCGCATCTCGGCCGGCGCCACGCGGCGGCGCCACGCCAGCGTGCCATCTGTCAAAGCCAGGGCATAGACGTATCCGTCAGCGCAGCCGAAGACGCACCGGCCGGCGGCGATGGTTGGGGGCATGTGGATCCGTCCGCCGGCGGTGAATGTCCATCGCGTCTGACCGGTTCGGGCGTCCACGGCGGCGACGCGGTGCGAGTCGCGCAGGGCCACGACGACCGTTCCCCCGCCGACCACCGGCGGCGTCAGGCGTCCGCCGTTGAAGGGGTTCTCGCTCCAGTCGCGCACGAGCCACTGCGGCGGGGCCTGGTCCTCGAGCTGGGCCTGCCATCGCACGGCCAGCGGCAGGGTAATGCCTTCGTGCGTGACGCCGCTGCGCGAGCCGTCGCGGCGAAACGTCGGCCAGGGCTCGTCGGCGCCCGCCCCCGCCGCGGCGGCGAAGGCTGGGCCGCTTTCCAGCGGCGACTCGTCGACCGCCACCGCCTGCGAGGAAAACGCGGCGTATCCCCGCACCTGGGCGTAACAGACGCAGGACTTGGGATAGATGTACGTCAACGCGTTGCCCACCAGCGTCGCCGGGTCGGTCCTGCAGCCGTTGCGCCCGAACCGCACCGGCGTCAACTCGCCCGTGCGGGTGCTCGAAAATCCCATCGGCAGACCGCCGATGAGGTACTGCTCCGTCGCGGCCCCGCCGATCGAACACATCGCCGACGGGCACGCGCTGGTACGCTGCTTCTGGCCGCTGGCGACATCGAGCCCGTCCACGGCTCCTGAGTATCCAAGCCAGATCAGCCCGCCGGCGGCCACGGGATGAAAACCAATCGTCATGCGGGGATACTCCCAGACCTTGGCGCCGTCTTTGGCCGCATAGGCGCGGAACATCGCCCGGTCCTGTTTGCACAGGATCAGTCCCTGGTGGTAGAACAGCAGCCCGCCGGGGACCTTGTCGGCCGGTTGACCGAAGACCTTGTCGACCAGCGTCCACAACTCGCGTCCGTCGGCTGCATCCACCGCGAAGACCGCCTGCGCGGCATCCTGGCAGAAGACCTTGCCCTCGCCGCTGACGAGCACCAGCACCGGCTTCTCCCGCCCGCGCTGCCAGAGGAGTTTGCCGTCGGCGGCCTCGACGCACCCCAGGCCCTGCTCGCCGGCGAAGAAGAGCTTGCCGTCGACGAGGAGAAGGTCCTTGATGTTCTTGATCGGCGGATAGGTCCGCAGGACCTTGCCGCTGACGGCGTCTACCGCCGCCAGCACGCCGTCGGCCCCGGGCGTGTAAAGCAGCCCGCCGGCGACCGCGCTGACTTCCAGGCGGTACTGCTGGGGGCGGATCGGCAGGCCGTTAAAGGCGTCGCGGATGTACTCGCCGGGGTAGAAGTTGCGCCCGCCGCCGCTGAGGACCGCCCCCGCCCGCTGGCGGTGCGCCGGCCCGGTCAGCCACCGCAGCGACACCGGCGGCGCGACGTGCCTGTCCGCACTGACGGGGTTGCGAGACGCGTCGTGGCGACGCTGGGGCCACTCGTCCATCCCCCCAGGCCAGGGCTTGACCGCCCGGACCCATGCGGCTGCCGGCTCGGCCTGGGGGAAGCCGCCGGCTTTGACCGCCGCCACTGTGCCCGGCGCCGCCCCTTGCCGCAGCAGGAGCGTTCCGTAGGGGGCCAGCACGCGGTGCATCTCGGCTACGCTCACCTCGCCCGCGCGCTCGACCACCAGCACGTTGACCAGGCTGTCGGCATAGGGCAGCCGCCCGCCGTTGAGGCGATCAAAGGAGACGCACCCGTGGAGCTTGCGGGCCGTAGCCGCCGCGCGCAGCTTCGCCACCGCCGCGTCGCCGCCGGCCAGTCCCTGGACGAGGTAGTTGCCGCCCCGGGCGATCTCGACCGCGGCTGCGGCGTCGTCGATGCCCACCAGCACGCACAGACCCTGCCTGATGTCCGGGTCCGACAGCACGGCCTTGGCCGTTTCGGCGCCCGAGGCTTTGACAGGCAAAACTGCCAGGATCAGCACCCCGGCCCACGATAGCGCTGCGATCCGTCGGTACATCAGGAGAACCTCTTGCGGATGATGATGTTCATGTTGGACCTTATCTAAAGAGTATCGCCGCCGGGCTCCCTGTCAAGCCGCCGAGGAAAATGTCCCACCGCTGCCGCGTCGACAGTATAAACGTGTGTCGTCGCGATTGCCTCATTACGAAAGGTCTCTCATGAGCAATGGATTATGCGCGATTGTGCTGCTGATGCTGATGCTGAACGGCTGTGCCGCGCGGGCTCCGAAGGAATTTGATGCAACTTATGGCAATGGCTCGCGGCAGTTGGTCGTGGCAACCGGAAGCCCCGGTGAACTGGGCCTGCTCAAAGTGCTCGCCGAGGAGTTTTCAAAGGACAATGACGTTGCGGTTTGCTGGCGAAAGGCCGGTACCGGCGATTCGCTGCGGTTGCTTCACGACCGCAAGGCCGACGTCGTCATGGTCCACGGCCCGGCGGAGGAGAAGAAGGCTGTCAGCGAAGGCTGGGCAGTTCATCGGACCTTGATCGGGTCCAATGAGTTCTACCTGGTCGGTCCGCACGAGGACCCGGCCAAGGTTCAATCCACCAACAGTGTGGCTGAGGCTTTTGCGAGAATCGCCCGGTCGCGAGCGAAATTCTTCTCTCGGGCCGACAACTCCGGCACGCATAAGAAAGAGATGGCGATCTGGCAGAAGACCCGCATCGTGCCGGCCGGCGACTGGTACGTGCCTACGAAGTCCTTCATGATCGCCTCGTTGATGCGGGCCAACGACGAACGGGGCTACTTCTTGACCGACAGCAGCACGTGGATCGCCTGCCGGGACCGGGCCGCGAACCTCAAGATTGTCCTCAAGGGCGACCCCTTCATCGTCAACGTCTACCACGCCTACCGTCAGCCGGCACAGCCCGGATCGGCCCAGAGCCCAGCCGCAGAGTTTCTGGACTTCCTGGCCTGCGAAAAGGCGCAGAAGACCATCCGCGAGTTCGGCAGAGATCGCTACGGCGAAGGGCTCTACAACGACGCCGACTATGCCAGGAAGTTCGAGTAACCCCACAGGCCGGTTTGGCATCCCGCGTCGAGGATAGAATAACCGGACGGCGCGGCGGCATGGGTCCAGTGGGGGATCGGCATGGGCGGCAATTCACAATCTTCGGTTTCGGCGCGGACGGCTCTGATTCTATGGGCGGTGGCGGCGCTGGTCGTCGTGGTCCTGGCGGTGGTCCATGCGGCCGCACAGGTCCTTCTGCTGACCTTCGCCGGGGTCCTGCTGGGCACGTCGCTGCGCGGCTTGGCGCTGGTCGTTTCGCGCACGTTCCATTGGCCGGTCGGGTGGAGCCTGGCGGGCTGCCTGGTCGCGTTGGCGGCCTTGATCGTCGGCGTGGGGTTCTGGATCGGGCCTAACATCGCCAATCAGGGCGCGGTGTTGGCCGAAGAACTGGAAAACGCCTACCGGAGCCTGCAGGACAATGCGCCGGGAATAGCCGACAGCGTCTTCGGCGTCACTAGCAGCGTCGCCGAGCAGGCCGGACAGTACGCGGTCAAGGCCGCAGGTCTGCTGGCGTCGGCGCTGGGCGTGATCGGCTCGATGGTGTTCGTGTTCTTTATCGCCATTTACCTTGCGGTCGGGCCGGGGCAGTACAGCCAGGGCGTGGTGCGCCTGGTTCCGCCGTCGCGGCGACAGGAGGCCGGGGACCTTTTGGAGAGTCTTGCCACCACGCTGCGCCGCTGGCTGCTGGGGCGGCTGGTTTCGATGACGGCCGTGGGGCTGGCGACGACGTTGGGCTTATGGGCGCTGGGGATTCCACTGCCGGTGACTTTGGGACTGCTGGCGGGCCTGCTGGGCTTCGTGCCGAATATTGGCCCGCTGGTATCGGCCGTGCCGGCGGTTCTGCTGGCCCTGACGGTCAGCTTGTGGCACGGCGTGTATGTCGGGATTCTATACATGGGAGTCAACCTCGCCGACGGATACCTCCTGACGCCATGGGTGCAGAAGCGGGCGGTCTCGCTGCCGCCGGCGCTGATCCTGATCGCTCAGGTGGTTTTCGGCGCTCTATGGGGCGTGCTGGGCGTGATGCTGGCCACGCCGATCATGGCCTGCCTGATCGTCCTGGTGCGCAGACTCTATGTCGAAGGCGCGCTGGAGAAACCCCCGCGCGGGGCGGCATAGGTGCGGGGCGATCATATTGGGGGCGATGCGTGATGGCGGCTATCTTCTTCAGCGGTTGGGATGGGTCAAGGGCCCGCAGGGTGATGACGCCTGAGCCGCCGCCACTCATGGCGTGGGTCCGATACTGCGAATCGTCAGGACCTGTGGGCGGCTCAATGCCGAATCACTGTCGTCGGCGATTTCAATTATCGACGACGGCGTGCATGAGGCATGGGCGAGACGCCCATGCTACTCACGGGCGAGACGCCCGTGCTACGAGCCCGGCTCGCGGTTCCGTTAGCGCGTGGCGTTGCCTAACGCCGTGAGTTGCTCCAGGCCGTCGGCCTGGAGGTGGCCGTTGGGTTCGATGCCGGTGTCCCAGGTGATGACGGCGCCGCGGTCATTCAGGTACTTGGTGTAGCCGATGACCAGCTCGGTGGGAAAGCGCAGGGGCGAGCGGCCCCAGAAGGCGCCCAGGTGCGTGAGGATGTGATACTGCGCGGCGTCGATGAAGCGGGTTACCTGGCGGAGCTGGCCGTCGGTCATCCGCGTGCCCAGGGGCAGCAGGTGGCCGACTTCGCCGGCGGTGAAGTCCTCGTACTCGCTGTGCGTCAGGATGGGCGTCTCCAGCCCGCCGTTGAGGGCGACGATCGAATCCGGATTGCCGGCCTTGAGGGCGGCGACGAGGCTCTTGTAGTTGGGCTCGGTGTCGCTGCGGTAGATGTGCTCGGGCCAGTAGCAGGCGTCGACCCACCAGCCATGCACCTTCTTGCCCCAGCGAAGCGAGAACTCGCGGATGACGGCTTCCCAGTTCTGCATGAACTCGACCGGCCGGCGGGCGGGGCGGACGGCGTTGCCCTCGACGCCCCAGCCGAGGGTCTGGCCGTCGATCCAGCGGAGCTTCTTGAGCATGTACGCGTCGCCGATCCCGCAGGCGGGAATGTACGCCATCATGCGGATGTCGTGCGGCGCCAGCGCGTCGGCGATGTCGGCGATCAGGTCGCGCTTCGAGCAGTAGCTCTCGGCCGGCGAAGTCTCCAGCAGCTCATCAAGTGCGCGGCAGGGGCCCATGAACTTGCCGTGCCCGTGCGTGAGGGTGATGAAGAAGTACTTCGCCTGCGCCTCGACGAGCTGCTCGACCAGGCCGCCCACGTCGAAGCGGTCGATCTGCTCGTTCCAGGAGGCGAAGCCCGGCTCGGGCGAGTAGTGGCAGAAGACGCCCCACTTGGCGGCGCTGAACCAGTCGGTGTTCATCGTTTTCACTGGTCGATTCCTTCTTCATCTAACAACTGGAAAAACCGAGGACGAGGACGAGGACGACGACGAGGACGAGAAACCAATCGCGCCATCCATCCATCCATACATCGCTTCAAGGCAGCGTCTGCTTGTATCGCTCGACCAGATCGGCCGGCGGATCGAAATCTTTCATCGCGATGGGGCGGCGTTCCAGGGCGCTTTGGTAGAGCGCCAGCACCACCGCCCACTCGTGCAGCGAACGCTTGAGGTTCGTGCCGGCCGGCGTGCCGGTCTCGAGCCAGGCGAACATCGCCTTGTGGAAGGCGGTCTGCTCGACGATCCAGTTGGCGCCGAACTGGGCGCCGTCGACGTAGCACAGGCCGCTTTCGGTCTTGTCGCCGGCGACGATTTCCCACTTGCCGAACTGCTGCCACTCGACGCGGCCGTTCTCGCAGTACGCTCCGCCGCGCACGTGCTGATAGGTGGTGTTGGGGTCGCGGCAGACGGGGCTGACCGGCCCGCTGGTCCACAGGGCCTTGATGCCGTTCTCCAGCGAGAGCTGGGCGACGGTGGCCTGCGGGGCGGGGTGGCCGGTGTCGTGTACGTCCCAGCCCCAGGCGTTGCCGAACACTTCCGTCACGGCAGGGTCGCCCACCAGGCTCAGACCGTAGTTGAGCGTGTGCGTGCCCTGGCCGGCGATGTTCATCCCGGCAGAGAGGTGTACGTGCAGCGGCTTGCCCAGTCGCCCGCTCGCCACGGCGCGGCGGCAGGTTTCCAGATGCTCGTTCCATCGCGTCTGGTGGCAGACGGCGAACTTGGTCTTGGTCCGGGCCTGGAGTTCGCACAGGGCCCGCCAGTCGGGCACGGCCGTGGCGACGGGTTTTTCCACCGTGCATAGCGGCACGTTGGCGTCGGAGACGATGGTCATCATCTCGACGCGGATGTTCGGCCACGTGACGATGTGGACGATATCGGGCTTCTCTTTGGCGAGCATCTCGGCGGCGTCGGCGTAGGCCTTGATGCCGAAGTCTTTCGCGAAGGCATCGCGGCGGTTGGGCGTGGGGGCGCAGCAGGCGACGACCTTGGCGTTGGGGATGGTTTCGTACGCGCGGACATGGTCGCGGGCGCGGCCGCCGCATCCGATTACTGCTGCTTTGTACATCTTGCTTTCCTTAAAAAGAGAAAACCGACGACGAGGACGAGGACGAGGACGAAAGACAACTGCTTAGTCAGCGCCCCAACATTCCATCATTCCACTATTCCATAGCATCGCGCCCATGGCGACCCGCTGCGCGTGTCGCCATGCCACCCGTTACCAGGGGTGCAGCACAATCTTGCCGCACTGGCCGGTCAACTGCAGTTCCCACGCCTTGCCTACGTCTGACATCGGGAAGGTGTGGGTGATGAGCGTGTTGAGCTTGTCGGTGCTGTCGGCGATCAGTTTCATGATCAGCGGGGCGTCGGCCATGCTCCAGTGCCACTGGCCGTGCAGGCTGATGCCCTTGCGGATCATGTCGTTGCTGATGCGGATGGTCAGGTCGCCGGCCTCGCCGACGAAGCACGCCTGGCCGCGGCGTTTGAGGGCGTCGATCATCAGGCGCTGGGCCTGCGGAACGCCGGAGCAGTCGACGGCCTTGTCGATCCCGCCGCCGCTGAGGTCGAGGATCTGCTGCAGGGCGTCATCTTTAGACGGATCGACGACCGCCGCGGCGCCAAGCTTCCTGGCCAGGTTGGCGCGATAGGGGTTGGTGTCGACGGCGATGACCTTGGCGCCGCAATAGACGGCGTTGATCACGCCGCCCAGGCCGACGGGGCCCAGGCCGGTGATCAGCACCGTGTCGAAGGCGCCGGCGTTCATGCGCTGCATAGCGCCGAACGTCGGGCCGATCCCGCAGCAGGCCATCGACGCGTGGTCGTAGCTCATGCCCTCGGGGATCGGCAGGAGCATCCAGTCGCTCTTGAGCAGGTACTGGGCGTACGTGGCGTTGCCCGCGCCGGAGCCGGTCAGGGCCACCGGGTCGATCCCGCTCTGGCAGTGGATGTACTGCCCGGCCAGGCAGTGCGGGCACTGGCCGCAGGGCGAGAGGGGCATGACGACGACTCGGTCGCCGACGCTGACCTTGCCCGGCTGGGCGACCTGCACGACTTCGCCGGCGGCCTCGTGGCCGAGGCAGTCGCCGCCCCATCCGGCGGCATAAGCCTTGTACTCGGTACACATGGGGGCCGCGTGGACCTTGACGACCACGATATCGCCGGCGGGCCTGGGATCGGGTTTGTCAACCAGGCTGCACTGCCTGGGACCGGTGATGGCTGCGACTTTCATCTCTTATGCCTTTGAAAAGAAAAAACCGACGACGACGAGGACGAGGACGAACAACATCCATTCATCCATTCATCCATCCATCCATCCATCCATCCATCCATCCCTACCGCGGGCCCATGGCGACCCGCGATGAAACTGCGTGTCGCCATGCCACCCATCCACTCATCCATCCATCTACCCATCCATGGCGACCCGCGATGAAACTGCGTGTCGCCATGCCACCCTCTACTCACCACTCACCACTCACCACTCACCACTCACAACTGCTTCATACGACTATCGTGCAGTTCCAGACTGCGCAGCCGCACGGGGCCGTCGGCCTCGAGCACGCGGAAGATCATTTTGTTGCGCCGCACGAGGGGGAACTGGCAGATGGCCTTGTGGCCGATGGTCTGGCCTTCGTACAGCGGGATGCCCGGCGGCACGGGGAACTCGATACGAAAGCGCTTGACGTGCTGGCCGTGCGCGAGGTCTTCCTGGATGATCGCATGATCAACGTCGACCAGGCCGTTGATCTTGAACGACCAGACGTTGGGCTCGGTCTGCTCGAAGTCCTTGAGCGTGGCGACAGGCGTGCCGAAGCGCCGGCGGACTTCCGCCCCAAACTCGATCAGGCGGTTGGCGTCCGCGTCGGGCAGCAGGCCGCGGCGGTCGGGGCCGACGTTGATCAGCAGGTTGCACCCGCGCCCGACCGAGCAGTAATACATGCCCATCAGCACGTCCAGGGGCTTGACGGTGTGCTCGTCCTTGTCGCTATAGAACCAGTTGTACCCGCGCAGGCGGCAGTCGCACTCGGCGGGCAGATAGCGTAATTCGTTGCCCGCAAGGCGCATCGTCGGGTCGCCGGGGACGTCCTGGAGATTGAGCGTGTTCCACACCGGCAGCGGCGCGAAGCCTTCCTCGTTGCCGATCCAGCGCATGTCAGGGTCGCCCATGTTGAAGATCAGCAGATTGGGCTGCATGCGCCGCATCTCGCCGATCAGGCGCGGCCAATCGTACTGGTGGCCGTCGCTGCCGCAGCCGTCGAACCACACCAGGTCGATCTGCCCGTACTGCCCGCCCATGAGCTCGCTGACCTGCTTGAGGAAGAAATCATCGTAGGCTTTGGGGTCGGCCTTAAACTTGCCGCCGGTCCACTGCGCGGGTGAGTAGTACAAGCCCACGGCCAATCCCTCCGCGCGGAACGCTTCCATGTACTCGGCGATCACATCGCCGCGCCCGTTCTTCCACGGGCTGGAGGCGACGGAAAACTCGGTACATTTCGAGGGCCAGTTGGCGAAGCCGTCGTGGTGCTTGGCCGTCAGGACGGCGTACTTCATGCCGGCCTGTCTGGCCACCGCGGCCCATTGGCGCGGGTCGAACTGCGTGGGCATGAAGCTGTCGGCCGACATGGGTTTGTCGTCCCAGTCGAGGTGTCCTTCGTTGAAGGTCCGCACTCCGAAGTGCAGGAACAGGCCCAGCTCCCAGTTGTGGAACTCAAGCTGACGCGGCGTGGGCAGAACGGAATCGGTCATCGACGCTCCTCTCAGCGTTAAGGCAGGCGATGAGTGTACCGCCGCGGGCGGTCGTGTCAAGAAGGGTCATCCGGCGGAGGTGCAACGTCCATGGGGGAAAGTTGTCGCAGGCACGCGATGTCCGGCGCAAGTGCCTCGGCCGCAGCTTTCCCGCCCGGAGTTTCGTCGAACGTCTTGCGGCACGAATGTGTTATATCTGGGTGAAGAAACGCTGCAGTGGCGCCAGCCCTTTTGCCCCAGACGAATGCGAGGTTCCGATGCGATGGTTGACGATCGCCGTGCTCGTTGCCCTGGCCGGTGCGGCCCGGGCGGAAGACTGGCCGACATACCGCCATGACGCCCAGCGGTCGGGCTTCACGGCTGACAAGGTCGCGATGCCGCTGGTGGAGCACTGGGTGTTCGCATCGGCCCTGGCGCCGTCGCCGGCGTGGTCGGACCCGCCCGCCGAAGCCATCGAAGGTTCGCTCGAGCGCCCGCGGATGCGGTTCGACGACGCGTTTCACGTGGCGGCGGCGGGGGGCAAAGTGTTCTTCGGTTCATCGAGCGAGAACAAGATTTACGCCATCGACGCGGCTGGCGGGAACATCGTCTGGCAGTTCTACACCGACGGGCCGGTGCGGATGGCCCCGACGGTTGCCGGCGGCAAGCTCTACGCCGGCAGCGACGACGGGTACGTGTACTGCCTCGACGCCCAGAGCGGCAAAGAGCTCTGGCGCTTCCAGGCAGCGCCCGAAACGCAGACCGTCGTCGGCGCGGGCAAGGTCACGTCGTTGTGGCCGGTGCGCACCGGCGTGGTGGTCGTGGGCGGCGCGGCGTATTTCGGCGCGGGGATATTTCCGGCAGAGGGCTGCTTCGTCTACGCGGTCGATGCCAACACGGGCAAGCAGCTCTGGGTGAATAATTCCTTCACCGACGGCGGCCAGGCCAACCGCTCGCCGCAGGGGTATCTGCTGGCGTCGGCCGACCGGCTCGTGTTCCCGACGGGGCGGACGATGCCGATGGTCTTCGACCGCGCCGGCGGAGAGCTGCAGTTTCAGCCGGTGATCTGGCGCGTCAACGGCCTGGCCGGCGGCACGAACAACGTGCTTGACGGCGGGACGGTCATCACGGCTGCCGAGCAGATATTCGCCTGGAACCTGGCCAACGGCAAGAATGCCTATGGCGAAGGGCGTCAGCAGCGCATGCCGGGCGAGGGCTCGCGGCCGCTGGCGGTGGGGGCCGACCGCTTCTTTTCGCTCAACGGGATGGAGGCCTTCGCCACCGACCGCGCCCGCTGGACCAAGGCCATCGGCCTGCCCAACACGCACGACGTGTACCGCCAGGCACTCGATGCCCTGCCCGGGCAGATCGAGCAGGCCCGCAAGGCCGGCAAGACGGCCGACGTGGCGAAGTTCGAGAAACAGCAGGTCGAGTTTAAAGGCGTGCTGGAGAAGTTGAAGACGGATTTCGACCAACTGACGCTGTGGCATTTCCCCTGCAAGGCAGACGACGCGATTATCGCCACGCCGGACTGGGCGTTCATTGCCGATGGGGATGAGGTTTTCGCCGTCGGGGCCGCCGATGGCAAGAAAGCCTGGTCGGCGAAGGTACACGGTCGGGCGCGGGGGTTGGCGGTGGCGGGCGGGCGGCTGTACGTCAGCACCGACAAAGGCAGCGTGCATTGCTTCGCAAGCGCAGCGGCGCCGCAGAAGGCGCCGGCGGCGCAAGCGCCCGCGAAAGGCGGGGATGCATCCCAGCAAGCTGTCTCGCAGATTGTTACTGACGGTGCGCCCACGCGCGGTTTCGCGCTGGTTGCGGGAGTCAGCGCCGATTTCGCCGTCGCCCTGGCGCGGGCGAGCGAGTTGACCATTTACATGATCGCGGTCGACGAGAAATCCGCCGCCGATGCGCGGGCGGCGTTGACAGATGCGGGACTGTACGGTCGCGTGATCGTGCGTGTCGCCGCGCCCGCGCAGGTTCCCATGCCCGATTATTTCGCCAATCTGATCGTCAGCGACGGCGCGGCGATTGGGCCGCAGGAAATTCTGCGCACGCTCAAGCCTTGTGGCGGGCGGGCGTATGTCGCCGGCGGCGACGCGCTGGGGCAGACGAAGCTGAAGGTCGAGAAGGTCGGCCTGTACGAGCGTGCCATCCGCGGCGAACTGCCCGGGGCGGGGGCGTGGTCGGCGCAGTACGGCAATATGGCCAACACCGCCTGCAGCGGCGACGACCTGGTGCGCGGGCCCATGAGCGTGCTGTGGTTCGGCCCGCCGGGACCGGCCCAGGTGCCCAATCGCCATGAGTTTGCGGCCTCGCCGCTGAGCGTGGGCGGGCGGCTGCTGGTGCCCGGTCCGGACTCGCTGGCCGCGTACGACGTGTATAACGGTCTGTTCCTGTGGTCGAGAAAGCTGCCCGATTTCCCGCGGCATCCGCTGATCGACGGGATCCCCGGCGGGTATGTCGCGGATGCGGATAACATCTTTATCGCACAGGGCGCTTCCTGCCTGCGACTCGATGCAGCCACGGGCAAGACGCTGGCGACATTCGCACTGCCCGGCGGCGGGGAGGTGCCCAAGGGGCAGGCGGCGCCCGTCTGGGGCTACGTCGGCTGCAGTGGCGGCGTGTTGTACGGCACGCGCGGCAGCCTGCGCGAGGCGGACTTGATATTCGCCTACGACGTCGCCGGCGGCAAGCTGCTCTGGCAGCGCAGCGTCGTGCGGGCGAATCCGGATAACGTGTGCATTGCCGAGGGCAAGCTGTTCTTTGTGGACCGCGGCGTGACGGCCGAGCAGATCGCCCAGGCCACCCAAGACGTGACCAAGGCGCCCGCGCCCGACCGGCGCGGCGACACTTCGGCCGACGTGCGGCGCGTCGTTGCGCTCGACGCGGCAACGGGCAAGGAACTCTGGCAGAGCCCGCAGTATCTTTCGGAGACCGTCAGCGTCGGGCGGCACAACGTGCGCGGGCGGCCGCTGGGCGTCTTCGGAACCATCGTCGGCGGCGACCTGATCGTCCAGGCCAGCAACGGCGTGGTGCTGCTGTGCGGTCAACCTTGGAACGGGCACTTCTGGACGCAGTTCGTCCGCGGCGAGTTCGACCGCCGCAGCCTCATCGCCCTGTCGGCCGCCGACGGCAAGAGGCTCTGGTCCGGCCGCAAGGGCTACCGCAGCCGCCCGCTGATCGTGGGGGACATGGTGATCGCCGAACCGTGGGCGCACGATCTCAAGACCGGCAAGCAGATCATGCGCAAGCACCCGGTGACCGGCGTCGAGAGCCCCTGGCAATTCTGCCGCCCGGGTCATCACTGCGGGGCCGTCTCGGCAGCGAACCACATGCTGACCTTCCGCTCGGGCAGCATCGCCCTGTATGACCTGGAGTCGGATTTTGGGACCGCGCACTTCGGCGGACAGCGCCTGGCGTGCTGGATCAATGCCGTCGCGGCAGGGGGCGTGCTGGCGATTCCCGAGGGCAGCAACGGGTGCGCGTGCCCGTACGGCGTGCAGACGACGGTGGTATTCAAGCCCGCCGCCTCGCAGCGGTTGTGGGGCATCTTCTCGGCGGCCGGGGCGATGACCCCGGTGAAACATCTGGCGATCAACTTCGGCGCCCCCGGCGACCGGCGCGACGCCAACGGCGTGCTGTGGCTGGCGTACCCGCGGCCGACGATGACGCTGATCCCGCGCATCGATTACAGCGACTCGCTGATTTTGAAGTTCGGCCTGGGGGTCAAGCTGCCGCGCCGCGGCGGCGGGCTGTTCAACGAGAGCCCGCAGGCCTGGGACGACAAGGGCTCTGGCGTTTCGATGATCTGCGCCTCGGGCGTGCAGGGTGTGGACAGCATCACCTTGCCGCTGGGCGGGGTGCAGCGGGCGTACACCGTGCGGCTTTACTTCGCCGAGCCCCAGGACATCGCCCCCGGCCAGCGCGTGATCGACGTGAGCCTGCAGGGCAAGAAAGTTCTTGCCGCGCTGGACATCGCGAAGGAAACTGGCGGCCGCCGCAAGGGGCTGGTCAAGGAGTTCAAAGGCATCCAGGCCGGCGGCGAGTTGTCGATCGGCCTTGAAGCGACGAAAGGCCAGCCGCTGCTGTGCGGCGTGGAAGTTGTGGCTGAGTGATAGAAGAAGATCCTAGATCCTAGATCCTCGATCCTAGGAATGGGATCCCGAGGACCGAGGATCGAGGACCTAGGATCTTATCTATGAAAGAGCAACTGCAGCGAGTCCGAACGCCGAACAAAGTCCCGCGGCTGGTCGTCGCGCCGTCGTACGTCAAGGGGGCCTTCGACAGCCACGCCGTCGACTGCCCGAGCCTGTTCAGCCATGGCGGGCGGCACTACATGAGCTTCGTCGGCTGGGACACCATCGGCTACCGCACGGGGTTGGCCGTCTCGGACGACCTGCTCAACTGGACGAAGGAAGGGCTGATTCTCGGCCGCGGCCCGGCGGGCTCGCCCACCGAGTTCAACGCGGCGATGACCGGCGTGTTGCGCGACAACGCGTTGTTTGGCAGCGGGGCGGCGAAGAAAGTCGGCGGGCGATTCGTCGGCACGTATCACGCGTACCCCCAGCCGGGCTACGAGACCGGTCCGGCGATCATCGGCCTGTGCTTCAGCGACGACCTGCGCAAGTGGGAAGTTTCGCCGCCGGTTCTGACGCCGGGCAAACCCGGCGGGTGGGACAGCGGCGGGCTCTACAAGAGTTGGATCATGGAAGACGCCGGCACGTACTACCTATTCTACAACGCCAAGACCGACGCCGGCTGGCCGTGGCGCGAGCAGACGGGCGTGGCGATCTCGACGGACCTGCAGCGCTGGGAGAAGTACGCGGGCAATCCGATCCTGCCTGTCGGCGGGCCCGGCTCGATCGACGAGGTCTTCGCCAGCGACCCGGTGGTGGTGCGCGACGGCGATACGTGGGTGATGTTCTATTACACGCTGGACGCCAAAGCCGTCGCCCGCGATACGGTGGCGTTCTCGAAGGACCTGCTGCACTGGGAGAAGTCCAACGAGGTGCTGATCGACGTCGGCCCGCCCGGCAGCATTGACAGCCGCTATGCCCACAAGCCCGGCATCGCCTCGGCCGGCGGCAGGCTCTATCATTATTACTGCGCCCTCGCCCCGGCGGCCAATCCCAAGATGGGCCAGATCGAGCACGGCGAAGTGCGCGGCATCAGTGTGGCAACCAGTTGAGGATCGCTCCATGTTCTGCGTCTGCCGCGGCGATAGCGATCTGGTGAGAGTTCTGGGCGATTCCGGCGCCGCGTTCCGGCACGCTGCCGACGCGGCTGACGCCGTCGCCCAGGCCGCCGCGGGCGAGGGCGTTTTGATCCTCGCCGACGACTATCCGCAGCGACAGAGGGAAATTTCCGCTGACCTTCTGGATGCTGCCCGTGATAAATCGCTCCGCCTGTACATCGAGTTCCCCGCGTCGCTGCCGGGCCTGGAATGCGGTCAGATGCGCAGCACGGAGTGGGAGCGAGGCGTCGTCGCCTCCGACGCTTTTGCGCCGGACCTGGAGAGGCTGAGCATCCTGGCGATTCACGGCTGCCGCTTTGCACCAGTCGACGCCGCTTCGGTCACGCCGCACATTGTCGTGGCTCGTGTGGCCGGGTTCGACCGCGCCGTCTTTGGTCTGCCCCCGGTCGACAAGATCTGGCCGGTCCTGTTTGAGCACGATGGGATGCTTGTGGCATCGACGCGGCTCAGCGGATTCGTCACCGGGCGCTTTGCCCCGGCTGGAGCGTGGCGGGCGATCTGGGCATGGATCGTTCGCTGGGCGGGGGCAGGGGACGTGGATCTGCGATGGACGCCGACCGTGAGGGCGTCGCTGGGGAAGGATGAAGCGCTGGATGGTTCCGTCCAGCGTCGGGCCATGGCCCGCGGGGCGGACTGGTTCACCAACGCCAGGCTGTTCATCCACCCCTCGTGGGCGGATCAGGCCGAGCGATACATGCTCGCCCCCGGCGCCGACACCGCGGCGCCCGGCCCGCGGGCGGAATGGCCCTGCGGCGACGGGCGGTGCGGCATGATCGAGGGCGCCCGCTCGTTCATCTATCCCGACGGCACGCAGATGTGGCGGTACATGCGCCGCAACGACTGCATGGGCGAGGCGGCCGGAGCAATGGCGATGGCGGGCAAAGCCCGCGACGATGCCGCCGGGCAGGCCATCGCCGCCAATCTGTGCGACCATATCTACACGCTGTCCAATCTCGCCCAGGGCCCGCGCGCCGAGCCTTCGTCGCCCTCGTACGGCCTGGTGCGGTGGTATCCCACCGACAACAACGGCGTCTACTACGGCGACGACAATGCCCGCTCCATGATGGGCACGATGCTGACAGCCGCCGTGCTCAAGAGCGATCGCTGGACCGAACCGCTGGCGCGGTGCCTGCTGGCGAACTTGCGCACGACGGGCCCGCAAGGCTTCCGGAGCGGCCGCCTGGATGAAGAGATGCTTCAGGAAAAAGGCTGGCGACATTTCTGGACGACCCCGCGGACGAACTTTGCCCCGCACTACGAAAGCTGGCTTTGGGCGTGCTTCCTCTGGGCGTATGCGCGCAGCGGGTATGAGCCGTTCAGGCAGCGGGCCTGCAATGCCATCGCCATGACGATGGACGCTTATCCCGACCAGTGGCACTGGACCAACGGCATCCAGCAGGAGCGGGCGCGCATGCTCCTGCCGCTGGCGTGGCGGGTCCGCGTCGACGACACGCCCGAGAACCGCCGGCAACTGCGATTCATGGCCGAGCAGCTCCTGGCGTTCCAGGATTCCTGCGGCGCCATCCGCGAAGAGATCGGCTCGGCCGGGCGCGGGGACTACGGCCCGCCGGCTAGCAACGAGGCCTACGGCACCAACGAGGCCACGCTCATCGCCGCCAACGGCGACCCGGTGTGCGACCTGCTTTACACGACCAACTTTGCATACGTGGGACTGCACGAGGCCGCCGCGGCCACCGGCGATTCGTATTTCATTGAGGCAGCCCAGCGGCTGACGGACTTTTTGCTGCGCATCCAGGTGCGCAGCGAGCGGCACCGCGAGCTTGACGGGGCATGGTTCCGGGCGTTCGACTATGGGCGATGGGACTACTGGGCCAGCAATGCCGATCTGGGCTGGGGCGTCTGGAGCATCGAGAGCGGTTGGACGCAGGCCTGGATCGTCTCGGTCCTGGCGATGCGCGAGATGAAGACGTCATTCTGGGACGTGACCGGCAAGGTCGACCTGCGCGGCCCAACGGCCGAATACGCCGCCGCCATGCTGGGCGGCGAGGACGATTGACTAAGCCGCTGAGGTCGCTGAGGACGCTGAGGTCGTAAGAAGATGGAAACTTCTTTCCTCTGCGTCCTCAGCGACCTCAGCGGCCATTTATAGTTCTCAGAAGGGACGAGTATGAAGGCGAAATACACCGAACTGGCCAGGCAGTATCGCACGACGCTGTTGGACGACGTGATTCCGTTCTGGACGAAGAACTCCATCGACCGCCAGTGCGGCGGGTTCTTTACTTGCCTCGACCGCGACGGCAGCGTGTACGACACCGACAAGTTCATCTGGCTGCAGGCGCGGCAGGTGTGGATCTTCTCCATGCTCTACAACCGCCTTGAACGCCGCCAGGAATGGCTGGACATCGCCCGCGGCGGGGCCGACTTCCTGCGAAAGCACGGCCACGACGACGGCGGCAACTGGTACTTCTCGCTCGCCCGCGACGGACGGCCGCTCGTGCAGCCGTACAACATCTTCTCCGACTGCTTCGCGGCGATGGCGTTTGGGCAGTTCGCCCTGGCCGGCGGCGATGACGAGGCCAAGCTTCTCGCGCATAAGACCTACGAAAACATCCTGCGCCGCAAGGCCAACCCCAAGGGCAAGTACGCCAAGGCGTATCCCGGCACGCGGCCGATGATGTCGCTGGCCGTGCCGATGATCCTGAGCAACCTGTGCCTGGAGCTGGAGTGGATGCTGCCGGCCGATTCGGTCGCCCAGACGGTCGAGATGTGCCTGCGCGAGGTCTTCACGCAGTTCCTGGACAAGGACCGCAACATCCTGCTGGAGAACGTGGCCCCGGACGGCACGCAGGTGGACAGCTTCGACGGGCGGCTGATCAACCCCGGCCACGGGATCGAGGCGATGTGGTTCGTGATGGACATCGCCGCGCGGCGCGGCGATGGCAAGCTGATCGAGCAGGCCGTCGACGTGATGCTGAGCATCCTCAAGTACGGCTGGGACGACCAGCACGGCGGCATCTTCTACTTTCTCGACAGCCAGGGCCATCCCCCCGACAAGCTCGAATGGGACCAGAAGCTCTGGTGGGTTCACCTCGAGACACTGGTGGCCCTGGCGATGGGCCATCGCCTCACCGGCCGGGCCGACTGCTGGACGTGGTACGAGAAGGTGCATCACTGGTCCTGGCCGCGCTTCGCCGACGGCAACTACGGCGAGTGGTTCGGCTACCTCAACCGCCGCGGCGAAGTGCTTCTCTGGCTCAAAGGCGGCAAGTGGAAAGGCTGCTTCCACGTCCCGCGAGCGATGTACATGTGCATGCGCGAGTTTGAAAAGCTGTCGGAGTAATGAGGGTGCGCAAGCGCGGCTTCATTCCGGGCATCTTCAACTATTGCGATCGCTGGTGCGTGAATCATTCATTCCCGCCGAAAGGTCTTGAGGAAGAAGGATGATTTCTTTGCGGCCTGTAAGGCCGTCGGCAAGACAGCCCAGGCCAGAGGCCCCAGGCCGGCGGCCTGGGTAACGGGTCCGCTGTGCCGCTCAGCCCTGAAGGGGCGATGCAAAATGAGGGCCTAAGCGGCGCCTTCAGTGTCTGTTCTTTGCATCGCTCTTACAGAGCTTCTACAGCAACCGGCATGCCCCCAGGGCGGCGCAACTCGCTGCGCTCGTCGCTCTGCCCTGGGCTGACTTGCCAGCGGCCTTTCAGGCCGCAACTACCACCCATTGCCTCAGCGTCCTCAGCGACCTCAGCGGCTCATCCATCCACCATCCATGCATCCATCCATCCATCCATCCATCCATCCATCCACCCATCCATCCACCCATCCATTGCTCCCGCGCCGGTTGCCCGTTAACATGCGCCCGCCTTGCCTTGATTACGGGAGAACGCCTGTGACGGAACTGCAACGCTTCAAAGCGGTGGTGCGATTCGAGCGGCCGGATTACTGGCCGCTGTATACGCTGGGCGGGCTGGGGTACATCCACGGCGGGGGGCTGGTCAATCTGCACCGCCAGGGCCTGCCCGCGGAGGTCAATGACGTCGAGGCCTGGTGCCGCTTCTTCGGGCAGGCGACGTTCGACCACCTGGCCGGGATCGGGGCCGACTGCCCGGGCGTCAAGACCGAGACCTGGCGCGAGGGCGGCTTTGAGTTTGTCCGCAGCGAGACCGGGGCCCTGACGCGGCAGGTGATCGACAACGACCTGGCGTACTCGATGCCGGACTTTATCGAGTTCGACGTGCGCGACCGCGCGTCGTGGGAGAAATACAAAGAGCTCACCACGCCGCGCCGCAAAGACCTGGCGCTGCTGGAGGACTGGAAGAAGCGGTTTGCCCATCGCAAGCGGCCGCTGATGGTCTGGGGCGGCGGCACGTGGGGCTGGGCTCGCCAGCTCATGGGCCCCGAGCGGGCGCTGCTGGCGGTGTACGACGACCCGGCGTTGCTGCAGGACATGATCGACCACTTTCTGTGGGTCATGGAAGAGTTCACGTTCCCCGTGCTCGAGGCCCTGAGGCCCGAGGCGATCCTCGGCTGGGAAGACTTCGCCTACAACCACGGGATGCTCATCAGCCCGGCGGCGTTCCGCAAGTTCTGCGCGAACTACTACCATCGCGTAGCCGAGGTGGCGTGGGACTGCGGGGCCGAGCTGCTCATCGTCGATTGCGACGGCAAGGTGGACGAGTTCTGCCCGCTGCTGGAGGAAGTCGGCTGGAACGGCAATTGGCCGCTGGAGCAGGTGTGCGGCAATCCGATCCTGGACTACCGCCGCCGCCAGAGCGACTTTGTTTTCGGCGGGGGGATCGAGAAGGAGATCGTCAACGTCGGCAGCAGCCCCGAACGCATCGAGCGCGAGCTCGTGCCCCGGATCCCCGAGATGCTCGAGCAGGGCGGCTTCATGCCGATGTTCGACCACGCCCTGCAGGTGGACGTGAGCTACGAGAATCTCTGCCGCTGCTTCACCCGCCTGCACGAAATCTGCGGCAGCCCGGAAGACCTGGGGGCGTTTCCTCGGATTTATTAACCGCAGAGGTCGCAGAGGACGCAGAGGGGGAGGAAGATGGGAATAATGGAATGATGGAATATTGAATATTGGAAATTGGAATTGAGTGCCGCGGCACTATTCCATCATTCCATTATTCCATCATTCCGTTTTCACTTCCCCCCTCCGCGTCCTCTGCGATCTCTGCGGTGAACCGGCTGCGGTGGGCGGTGCCGTAGCGGATGGATTCGTCGAGGTAGGCTTCGATGTTCTCGAAGGGGGTGCCTCGGACGATGCCGTTGCCGGCGGCCATGCACATCCCGCCGCCGGGGGCGTCGAAGGTGTCGATGAGGTGTCGCACCTCGGCGCGGACGTCGTCGGGCGTGCCTTCCTGCAGGATGTGCTGCACGTCGAATCCGACCAGGAAGGTCATACGGTCGCCGAAGCGGCGGGCGACGGCGGCCTCGTCCATCGTGTGTTTCTGCACGGGGTGAAAGACGCTCACGCCGGCGGCGATCAGGTCGTCCATGATTTCGGTGTTATTGCCGCAGGAGTGCAGCCAGAAGTGCATGCCATTGTCGCGGCAGAGCTTGCCGATGCGGCTGTAGTACGGTTTTAAAAACTCGCGGAAGTGGTCGGGCTTCATCATGAGCTGGCGCTGGTTGCCCAGGTCGTCGCTGGTCCAGAACCCGTCGGGCTTGAAGGTGCGGATGGCGCGGCGGATGTAGCCCTCGTACAGCGTACACAGGGCGTCGTGGAGGCGATGCACCTCGTCGCCGTGGAGGTAGTAGTCGGTCATCAGCCCTTCCATCCCGCGCAGCGACCACGGGCGTTCGAAGAACAGCCCCCACCAGCCGAATAGCATGTACATGTTCCGGCGGCGGTTCTCTTCGACGTGCTCGATGCCGTACAGCCCCAGGGCGGGGTTCTCCGGGTCGGGCAGCTTGGCGATGAACTCGTCGAGATGTTTCCAGTCGGGGATGACGGCATTGGAGTCGTGCCCCGCCCCGGCGCGGGCGCTCCAGGACAGGCCCATCTCGTGCGGGTTCAGGGGCGAGATCATGACCTCGCCGAAATCCTCGGGATATTTCTCAAGCTCGCGCAGACGCTCGCCATACTGCTCCCAAAGCCCCTCGCCCCACCATCGCGAGCGGACCATGGGAATGCGACAAGGTCCTTTGCGTTCCACGGCCTTGATGACTTCTTCACGGGGGAGGGGAGCATAGATATCGGTCATTTGCTATTCCTAAAGACGCCAAGCCGCAAGCGGCGCAGCCATGCCATTATTCCATTATTCCATTCTTCCATCATTCCGCACCGCCATGGCGACCCGCATGAAACAACAACGCGTGTCGCCATGCCACCCAGCCAACATTCCATTCTTTCCATCATTCCGTTGTTCCGCTCTTGAGTTCTTTCATCACCCCCGCGTCGCGGGCGGAGAGGTCGGGGTAGTCGCTGTCGGAGCCGACGTCGGGGCGGCGTTTCCAGCTTCGGGCGCAGCGGTCGTATCGCTCTCGGGTGTCGAGCACCTCGACTTCGACCGTCACGCCCTCGGCCAGTTCTGCCCGCTCGACGCGGGCGAACCCGACGCCCAGCAGGTCTTCCAGCTCGCGGATATACGTGTCGATGAGATCGGCTGCGCCGTCGCGGCCTTTGGCGACGCGGAAGACCGCCTCGGCGTCGAGGGAGTTCTTGACGCCCTCGCCGCGGAGCTTTTCGAGCTTGCCCAGCCCCTCGCCCCGCAGGTCCATCAGACGGTCCCAGATCCATTGCGGGCCCGGCTGGAGCTGGTCGCTGGTGAAGGTGCCCAGGTCGATGTTGGAGGGGCGCATCTCGTCGGCGATGGCGAGCATGTCGGCGTCGGCCTCGGGCAGCAGGGCCAGGTGTACGCTTTGCGGTTCGTCGGCGGGGCGGTTGGGAATGGCCGCCCAGGCCTCCTCAGCGGTGTGCGGCATGATCGGCGCCAGCAGCTTGACCAGCGCCATGAGCATCCGGTGGATGACGGTCTGCGTGGCGCGGCGGCGCAGGGCGTTGGGGCTCTCGCAGTAGAGGCGGTCCTTGACGGCCGAGAGGTACACGCTGGAGGCCTGCACGGTGCAGAACTCGTAGATCATTCGCGTGGCGCGGTGGAACTCGTAGGCGTCAAACGCCGCCCGCACGTCGCGGACGAGGCGGTTGAGCTCGAGGCTCATCCAGCGGTCGACGCTGTGGTCGGCCGCCTCGGTGGCGTCGGCGGCCGGGGCGAAGTCAAAGCACGAGCCCATGCAGAACCGCAGCGTATTGCGGATTTTCTTGTAGGCTTCGTCGGACTGCAGGATCAGGCTCTCGCTGCAGCGGATGTCGTCCTGGTAGTTCTGGCTGGCGACCCAGAGCCGCAGCACGTCGGCGCCGCGCTTGTTAAGCTGCTCGACGGCGTCGACGGCGTTGCCCAGAGACTTGCTCATCTTGTAGCCGTCTTCGGTGACGACGAACCCGTGGGTGAGCACCGTCTTGAAGGGCGCCTTGCCTCGCGTGCCCAGCGCCGGCAGCAGCGAGAGCTGGAACCATCCGCGGTGCTGGTCGGAGCCTTCCAGGTACAGGTCGACGGGAATGTCGCTGACGAGCCCGCGCTGGATGGCGGCCGCAAACCAGCTCGAGCCCGACTCGAACCACACGTCAAAGATGTCGCCGCCCTTTTGCAGCGAGTCGATGGGAAAAACGTCGGAGGCTGGGGCGTAGTCGTCGGAATCGATGCTGTACCCGGCCAGCAGTTCGGCCGGGGTTCGCGTAAACCAGGCGTCGGAGCCTTCGCGGGCGACGACGGCCGCCACCGCGCGCACGCTGTCTGCGGTCATCAGCACCTCGCCGCGCTGATTCATGAAGGCGGGGATGGGCAGGCCCCAGCTACGCTGTCGCGAGATGCACCAGTCGGGACGGCTGGCGAGCATGCCCTCGATCCGGTTGCGGCCCCAGGCGGGGATGAACCGCACGCCGCCGTCGTCGGCGTCGCGCGTGCAGACGTCCAACGCCATCTGCCGCAGCGAGGTATTGCCGCCGGCGGGCATGGTGTCGACGCCGATGAACCACTGCTCGGTGGCGCGGAAGATCGTCGGCGTCTTGCTGCGCCAGTCGTGCGGGTACGAGTGCCGGATCGGCTCCTGCAGCACGAGTGCGCCGTCGGCTTTCAGTCGCTCGCAGATGAGCCCGTTGGCGTCCCAGACGCTCCTGCCGCGGATGAACTCGGGCGCGGTCTCGTCGAACGTGCCGTCGGCTTGCACGGGGCAGTAGATCTCCAGGCCGTGCTTGAGCCCGCTGGCGTAGTCCTCCAGGCCGTGCCCGGGAGCCGTATGCACCAGGCCCGTGCCGTCCTCGAGCGTGACGTAGTCCGCCGAGATCACCGGGCAGGTCTTGCCCTCCAGCAGCGGGTGGCGGTAGGTCAGGGCGGCCGAAAGCAGTTCGTCGCCGCTCAACGTGGCCACGATCTTATGGCTGCGCAGGTATTCAGGGCGCGCCGCCTTGACGGCCGCCAGCACGGTCTCGACGCGGGCGCGGGCCATCACCAGCGTGAGCGGCCCGTCGGAGGTTTCGCAGGCGACGCAGGCGTAGCCGATCGCCGGCCCGGCCGCCACGGCCAGGTTGGCCGGCAGGGTCCAGGGCGTGGTGGTCCAGACGAGCAGGCAGGCCTGGCCGGTGACGTTGGGCAACGTGCCGCTGACCACGGGCAGGGCCACGTAGACGCTGGGGTCGGTGCGGTCGTGATATTCCAGTTCCGCGTCGGCCAGGGCGGTGCGGTTCTCGATCGACCAGTGGACGGGCTTGAGCTGGCGGTAGACCAGGCCCTGCTCGATGAGGTTGGCGAAGACCTCGAGCACGGCGGCCTCGTACTGCTTGTCCATCGTGATGTACGGGTGGTCGAAGTCACCCATGACGCCGAGGCGCTGGAATTGCTCGGCCTGGATTTTGGCGTACTTCTGCGCGTGCTCGCCGCAGAGGCGGCGGATGACCGTCGCCGGCAGCGTGTGGATCTTCTCGCCGAGCTGCTCGACGATCTTCTGCTCGATGGGCTGGCCGTGGCAGTCCCAGCCGTGGATATACGGGCCGGTGTCCAGGCCGGACATCGTCTTGATGCGCACGACGAGGTCTTTGAGCACCTTGTTGAGCACGTGCCCCATGTGCGGCTGACCGTTGGCGTACGGCGGGCCGTCGTGCAGGATGAAGCGCTGGGCCCCGCGTCGGGCATCGCGAATCTTGCCCTGGAGGTTTTCCTGCTTCCACTTGGCCTGGACGGCGGGCTCTTTCTGCAGCAGTCCCGCCCGCATGTCGAAAGCCGTCTGCGGCAGATTCAGTGTGTCCTTGTACGCGTTCTTTTGCTCACTCATCGCTGACTCCCAAACCAAAGGTGCCGTGGCGGGAGGTCCAAAGGACCGACAGCCACGACTCATTCGCAAGACCGTCGTGGGGGGGGCGGGCTCTTCACGCCCGCCGCCACGGCACCCGAGCGGTCATTATTATGGCCCGCGCGGGCGGCGTCAATGCGTCGACAAAAGGTCGATCTTGCGCCAGGCCCCGCGCTCGAACCTTCCGGCGAAAAGAAATCCCAGCACGATCACGTAAAACGTTCCGGCGATCCAGGGCCCCAGGCTCTCCAACCCCGGCAGCCAGGTGACGGTGGCATAGCCCAACCCCAGTACAGCGGTCATGCTCAGCATCACCGTGACGGTCATCGCCCACAGCGTGTCTCCGGCCCCGCGCAGCGCCCCCAGATAGATGATGCCGATGGCGTCGAACAACTGGAACACCGCCGCCAGGATCATCACCTTGCTGCCGATGTCCATGATCGTAGTGATCTGCTCGGGCGTGTACGACTCGGTGCCGTACTTGATGAAGAAGTAAATCAGCGGATGGCGGAAGATCAGGAACGCCGCTCCGCAGAGGCCCATGTAGATCATCGCCAGCGCCACCCCCGAGTGGACGCGCTTGCGCGCCAGATGCGGTTGCCCCTGGGCGATGTACCGCCCGACGATGGCGGCGATAGCGGCGCCGATCCCGACCGCCGGCATGAACGAAAGCTGCATGTACCGCATGGCGAAAGAGCCGGCCGCCATCTGCTCGGCCCCGAACATCCCGGCCAGCTTGCCGATCAGCACGGTCCAGATGAACACGTCGATGGTGAATTGCAGCCCGGCCGGCCAGCCGATGCGGATCAGGTCCGCGATCTGGCGCCACTGGACGGAGCGCAGCGTCCACGTGCCGTACTGGGCATGGATGCGCCCCGAGAGGAACCTGCCCATGAGGATGCCCGTCAGAAGCGCCCAACTGGCCACCGTGGCGATGGCGGCGCCTTCCAGGCCCATCGCCGGGAACCCCCAGTTGCCCAGCACCAGGACGTAATCGCCCACGAGGTTCACGGCGTTGGCCAGCACCGACGCCACCAGCAAAATGCGCGGGCGGTGGATGCCGTAGAAGAACTCCGCCAACGCCCGCGCCCATAGCGACAGGATCATGCTGAAGGTCATGTAGCGGAAATACAGGACCTCAGCGTCGCGGACCGCCTCGGTGTGTTCGGCGTAGAGCAGCGTCAGCAGCGGCCGAGCGCCGAACGCCATCGGCACCACGACCAGGTACGCCACCAGCCCCAGCAGCATTCCCGCCCAGGCATACTGCCCGCAGCGGCGATGGCGCCCCGCGCCGTAGTTCTGGGCCACGAACGTGCTCAGCACGCCGATGAGCCCGCTGGCGAAACTCTCGGGGATGAACGCGGTGATCCCGCCGCTGACCTGCCCCGCCGAGGCGTCGGGGCCCGTCATGGCGACAAACCACCCGTCGACGAATCGCATGGCCGTGCTGTTGAGCAGGGTCAAGCTGATCGGCCAACTGAGGCGCAAGACCTCCCCCAGGCCCCATCGGTTTTTTGCATCCGGCAAATCCAATTACGTGTCCTTTCGGGCGACAGAGTAGTCTAGCAGCGAAAGGCGAAAAGTAGCATGGGCTTCTTGCCCATGAGTCTTGCTGTGTGGCATGGGCGTCCCGCCCATGCTCTTGCTGTGTGGCATGGGCGTCCCGCCCATGCTCTTGCTGTGTGGCATGGGCGTCCCGCCCATGCTCTTGCTTCTGCCTCTGGCGGGCGGGACGCCCGCCAGTGCATGGGCGAGACGCCCATGCCACACAACTACACGGGCGGGACGCCTGTGCTACGGACGGTGAGCGGCCGGCGCGGCGGCCACGTTCGCCCGGTAGTAATGCACGTTCAACGCCTCTTTGGCGCGGGCGGGGTAGACCGCCGTGAAGACGCCTTTCTCGATCACCAGGGCGGAGGGCTCGCCCTTGAGATCGGGCGTCATGGCCGAGTCGATCAGGATCACGCGACCGCTGCCGAACGTCGCGATTCCGTCGGTGGTGTGGCCGACCACCGCGTGTTGAACGTCGTACGCCGCGAAGGCGTCTTTGCACCGGTCGGCCACCGACGAAGCATTCTTGCTGGTCCATCCGCGGTACCATAGCGGCCCGCCGCGCCCGAGCAGCCCGCCCAGCGACCAACCGGCGTCGATGCGCGAGCGGATCGCGTCGTTGAGCTCATCCAGCGATCGGCTGGCGTATTTGCCAGGGATACCCCCATGCACGAACAGCACGTCGTTGATCTTGATGACCGCGTTGCGGCTGCGGAGCCATCGCCCGTAGCGGCCGGCGGGGCCCAGGGCGCTCTTGAGCCCGCTGCGCCCGCCGAAAGAGGCAAAGTCCGAGGCGCTGGTATAGAGATACGTGTGCTGCATCACCATCACTTCGTGATTGCCCAGGAGCTGGTGAACCATTCCGCCGGCGGCGGCGGCCTGGGTTTCGAGCTTCATCATCAGGTCCATGCACCTGCGGGAATGGTCGCCGCGGTCGACGATGTCGCCGGTCTGCACCAGGTGCGTCCTGCCGCCGATCCAGTCGCCTTTGGCGTCGATCACCCCGGCGGCCGACAGGGCACTGACGAACTCATCGTACGCCCCATGCACGTCGCCGACGGCCACGATGCGCTCGACGCCGGTCCAGGTGTTGGGAACGCTCGCGGCTGCAAAAGAGCGTGAGGCCGCCGTGAGAAGATAGAACGCGATCAGCGGAAGGATAATTCTTGTCACTGCTCAAATCACTCCATGAAGGTCTGAACCCGGCTTAGGAAGGACCCTTACTATAGCGTAAGGGAAAGGCCCCGCGAAATGTTTTTGAACCTGCGGCCGGGTGGCATGGCGACACGCGTTGTTCAGCGGGCCTGCCTGCCGGCAGGCAGGTCGCCATGGGTGTGCGCTGAGCATCATGGCGACCCACGAGAAACTAAAACGTGTGTCGCCATGCCACCCATCATGAACCCCGCCACCCCTACGCCGCTTTGCGTTGGAGCTTCTGGGCGGGGTCGTACTTGACCTCCAGCACCACGGCCGGCTGGTCCGGGATGATAGCCGTGAACGTGCCCTTTTCGATCACCAGCGCCGAGGCGGTGCCCTTGTAGACGGCCGACATGCCCGAGTCGATGCAGATTACGCGCCCGTTGCCGAAGGTCTTGACGCCCGCGACAGTGTGGCCGACGACGGCGTGGCGGACGGCGTGCTTGGTGAAGAACCCATCGCACGCCTCGGCGACGACGGCGGGGTCCTCGTCTACCCAGTGGCGATACCACAGCGGTCCGCCGCTCTTGAGCAGGCCCTTGAGCGGGCGGTCGCCGTTGAGGGCCTTGCGGACGTTGTCGTTGATCTGGTCGAGGCTCATCTCGGCCATGCTCGGCGGCAGGCCGGCGTGGAGGAACATCACCTCGTTGATCTTGATGACGGTGTTGTGCGTGCGCAGCCACTTGCCGTACTTGCCTTCGGGGCCCATGGCCTGGATGTATTGCTCGCGTCCGCCAAAGGCCTCGTCTTCGCCGGGCGTGATGAAGCGGTAGTCGCCGATCATGACCATGGCCTCATGGTTGCCCAGCAGCGCATGCACCATTCCGCCGGCGGCGGCGGCCTGGGTTTCGAGCTTCATCAGCAGGTCCATGGCTTTGCGCGACTCATCGCCGCGGTCCAGGATGTCGCCGGTCTGCACCAGGTGCGTCTTGCCGGCGATCCAGTCTTCCTTGTCGTTGATGATGCCGGCCGCCTTGAGCGAGACGACGAACTGCTTGCAGTCGCCGTGGACGTCGCCGATAGCCACGACGCGCTCAATGCCTGTCCATGTGTTGGGGATCGGCGCTGGCGTCGCTGCCCTTGCGGTCAGAGATCCGGCCAGGGCGAACATGCAGGCAAGCGTCAGGACGGTGCGTCGCTTCACGGTGAGTCTCCTTTTTAAGGCCGCCGCCAGTATACGCTTTTCGCGGCCGTGCCCTAGAATGAATTTGACGCTTGGTCTTTACGCCTCTCCAACGCGGGTGAAGAAATAATGTCTTACCGTTCAGACGAAGTACAGGGGAGGGTCAGCGGCTCGCCGTCGCAGCGGCTTTTGTACAGGGTCATCGCGGAAGTGAAGGATCTGGCGATCGTGGTTCTGGATGTCAACGGAGTCATCGTCGCCGGCAATGGGGGCACGCGGTTGCTTGGGGAGTGGGGCGAGGAACTGCTGGGGCGGCATGTGTCTTGCCTTTACGCCGGCGAGGACGCCGAAGCCGGCAAGCCCCGCAAGGATCTCGAGATCGCTTCGCATGACGGCCAGTATTGCAGCGAGGGGCTCTATGTCCGCCGCGGCGGCGAGAGGTTCTGGGCCCAAGTGAGGTTGATCGCCTTGCGCGGTTCGGCGGGCGAACCCCGCGGGTTCATCTGTGTCATCACCGACCTGACCGACAGGAAGGCGCAGAAGGACCGCGAGGAGTCGATCCAGTCGAGCGTGCAGGAGGAGAAGTCGTGGTACCAGGACCTGTTCGAGTCCGCCCCGGACGGGTATGTGGTCACCAGCCCGACCGGCCGCATCGAGGTCGTCAACCGCACAGCCTGCTCGATGCTGGGCTACGCGCCGGCGGAGTTGTACGAGTGTCTTCTGAGCGACCTTCTTCCCGAGCCGCACATCGGCGAGTTTCACCAGTATCTCCAAGCATTGACCGCCGGTCAGTCCCTGGCGCCCTGGGATGTGCAGGTGCTGCGAAAGGATGGTCCTCCCTTCTGGGCGGCCGTAACGGCCTCGGCGACGCGCGACGCGCAGGGACAGGTGATGAACTTGCGATGGCTGATCCGGGACATGACCCGCGAGCGCCAGGCGCAGGAACGCCTGCGCGCCAGCGAGGAGCGCCTGGCCGCGGCGACGCGCGAAACCAAGGTCGGCGTCTTCGATTGGAACGTCATCACCGGCATGTCGCTCTGGAGCGAGGAGTTCGAGCAGCTTTTCGGTTTCGACACCAGTTCCGGACCGCCGGCCGAAATGGTGGTGCGCAGCCGCGACCACTGGGCGTCGCGCATCCATCCCGACGACGTGGCGGGCTTCTGGGCCGAACTGGCGCACGCCAAGGCCACTCACGTCATGGCCGAAAAAGACTTCAGGGTGATCTGGCCTGACGGGAGCCTTCATTGGCTCAACGCCAGAGGCCGTTACTACTACGACGAACATGGGCAGCCTTGCCGGCTGCTGGGTACGGCCAGGGACATCACCCGCAAGAAGGAGACCGAGCAGCAGCTTGAGCAAACGGCCGAAGAGTTGGCGCGGTCCAACGCCGAATTGGAGCACTTCGCCCACGTGGCCAGCCACGACCTGCGCGAACCGCTGGGGGTGATTCTGCTTTACCTGACCCTCCTGAAGAAGAGACTCGGCCCGGTCATCGGGATGGAAAATGCCGGGTTCATCGAGCACGCCATGGGCGCCGCCGACCGGATGAACAAGCTCATCAGCAATCTCCTGGCGTACTCGCGCGTCGGTCGAAGCGGCGCCGCCTCTGAACCGACCGACATGAACGACGTGCTGCGCGAAGCGGAGGAAAACCTGGAGGCCGCCGTAAGCCAGGAGCAGGCGGTCGTGATTCACCAGCCCCTGCCGGTTATCCGCGCGGAGAAGCCGCTGATGACGCAGCTCCTGCAGAACCTGATCGGCAACGCCGTCAAGTACCGTTCGCCAGGCAAGCCCCCGCAGATCGAGGTGGGGGCGCGGCGCGAGGGCAATGCGTGGCTCTTCTGGGTGCGGGACAGCGGCGTGGGCATCGCGCCGGTAGACCATGATCGCATCTTCATGATCTTCCAGCGCATCCAGGCGGGGCAGCAATCGCCCGGGGCCGGTATCGGGCTGGCCATCTGCAAAAAGATCGTCGAGCACCACTGCGGACGCATCTGGGTCGAGTCGCAACCGGGCCAGGGCGCGACCTTCTTTTTCACGATTCCAGACCGCTAGGGCCCTCCAAAAACACAAATGCAACCACAGAGACTCAGAGGGGGGATGAGGTAGGAAACAAGAAGACCGGGTATTTGTTTTCTTGTTGTTACCTCAGTGCATTCTGTGCCTCTGTGGTAAGTTTCGACGGATGGCAGTGTCGCCTGCCACCCGGCCCGGTTATCAGCGCGGCGCTGGCGCGGTCGAATCGCTTGCGGTTCCTGTGGCGAGGTTCACGATCTGGTGATCGGGGCTCTGCTTGCTGACGACGACCGTGCCGCGGCGACCGGCCGCCTGCCAGACGTAGTTGGCCGGCATGTCGGCGGGGTCCGTCGTGACGGTGAAACTGGCCGTCCCGCGGTTGGCGACAGGAAGGATCGGCGGCGTCGGCTCGATCTTGCCCGGTCCCTGAAGCGAGACTTCGGTATCGCGCCCGGTGTCGTTGACGAACATGATATTCGACGTCTTGCAGCCGCCCAGGATCATCGCCAGGCCGGCCAGCACTGCCAAAGACAACATGCGTGCGTTCATTCGGTGTCTCCTGTAGTAGTGCAGGAATTGTAGCGGCGCCGCCCGCGCGGCACGGCGTGTTCAGTTCCGCCCGGCGTCGCGGGCGCGAGAGGCCCGCAACGGCCCGGTCATTCCTTCAACCCAAAAGGCTTGGCGTCGAGATTCCACTGCGGGGCGATCTTGATGCCCAGAAACGCCAGCGCCGTCGGCGCCACGGCGGTGATCCCCGGGCCCGGCGTCACTTCGCCCTTCTTGGCCGCGGCGCCGCTGACGATGATGAAGGCCTTGCGCTCCTGCGGGCTGTCGCCGCCATGGACGCCGCCGGGACCCTTGGGGTCCTTGGTGCCGCCGTGGTCGGTCACGGCGATGATCAGCCACTCTTCGTTGGCGTAGGTCTTGCGGGCCTTGACCGCCGCGACGATCTCGCCGACGTGCTTGTCGGCCTGTTCGATGGCTTCGAGATACTTGGGAATCTTCGGACCGTAATTGTTCGCGTGCCCGGCGCCGTCGACCTCGTCAAGCTGCAGGAACATGAGCGTCGGCGTATTCTCCGCCAGTTCCTTCTTGGCCAGCTCGACGACCTTGGCGTCGCCGGCGCCGCGGGCCTTGAACGTCGCGCCCGGGGCCATCACCTGCGTGATGATCGGCCAGTTCGAGATGCACACGCTGCGGGCGGCCCCGTCGTGCGACTTGAGCCGCTGGAACATGGTGGGGTAGCTGACGTGGTCTGCCGGAACCGGCTGGCCTCTGAGCATCCGCGCGCCCTTATGCTTGTTCGCCCAGACGCCCGTGATAATGCTGTGCCAGCTCGCCATGCTGGCCGTGTTCTGGCGCGAAGGCGTCCCCAGCACCCCGCCGGCGAAGGCGTCCCAGCTCACCGCGCCGTCGGCCGCCAACGCCTTGAGGTTCGGCGCCTTGGCCGCCTTGACGGCGTCGGGCATGGCCCCGTCGATGCCGATGATCAGCACGTGTTTAGTCTTGTCGGCCAGCGCCGCCGAGGCCGAAAGCGACACCACCAGAGCCCCGATAACCCCAACTACCGCATGACGAACCCACTTACCACTACACATCGAACTCGATCCTTTCTCTCCGGAAATATTTCTCGGAGCGCGTTTCTTTAATTCGCAATCCCAAATCATAGCGTTCCCGCCAGTGGCAAACAATGACTTGCTCCCACTCACCACTCACCACTCACAACTCTCCCCTTGCCCCTTGCTTTAACCCCACCTAGACGAGATGATGTCGCGCCTTGCGAAAAATGGAGACCCCCATGAGCAATAACAAGAAACCAGTTGATCTGACAGCGTCCCCCGACGGGCGATGGTTCCAGCAGTCCAAGTTCGCCATGTTCGTACACTGGGGCCCCTACGCCGCAACCGGCGGCGTCTGGAACGGCAAACGCTATCACGGCATCGGCGAGTGGCTCATGTGCCGCGCGCAGATCCCCGCGGCAGACTACGCCGCCATGGCCGCCACCTTCAACCCCCGAAAGTTCTCCGCCGACCGCTGGGCGGCGCTGGCGGCCGAGGCGGGCATGAAGTACATCGTCATCACCGCAAAGCATCACGACGGGTTCGCGATGTTCAAGTCCGGCGCCAGCGCGTACAACATCGCCGACTACACGCCCTTCAAGCGCGACCCGCTGGCCGAGCTGGCCAAGGCCTGCCCCAAGCACGGCCTGAAGCTGGGCTTCTACTACTCGCAGTTCCAGGACTGGCACGCCATTGGCGGCGGGGGCAACGGTTGGGACCCTGCCGTCAAGGGCGACTTTGCCGAATACTTCAACGGCAAGTGCGTCCCGCAGGTCGAGGAGCTGATGAGCAACTACGGCGACGTGGCGCTGATCTGGTTCGACACCCCCGGGCCGATCTCGCGCGAAGACTCGCTGCGGCTGGTGCATACGGTGCGCCGCCTTCAGCCGCAGTGCCTGATCAACAGCCGCATCGGCAACGGCGTGGGCGACTACGACTCGCTGGGCGACCAGGAGATTCCCCTGGAAGCACACGGCGGGCTGTGGGAGTCGATCGACACGCACAACGACACGTGGGGCTTCGTCGAGCACGACCACAACTGGAAGAGCTCGCGCGAGCTCGTGCGGCGGCTGGTGAAGGTCGTCGCCAAGGGCGGCAACTACATGCTCAACATCGGGCCAAACGGTTTGGGCGAGATCCCCGCCGCGTCGGCCGACATCCTCCGCGAGGTCGGCGTCTGGACCCAGCGCAACGCCGCGGCGATTTACAACGCCGCGCCCTCGCCGCTGCCGACGATGCCCTGGGGCGAATGCACCGCCTCGCGCGACGGCAAGAAACTCTACCTGCACGTGTTGGACTATCCCCTCGACGGACGGCTCACGCTGGCGGGCCTCAAGGGAACGATCAAGCGCGCGGCGGTTCTCGGCCGCGGCGCCAAGACGCTCAAAGTATCGAAGAACGCCGGCGCGACGAACATCGCTCTGCCGCAACAGCCGCCCGCCGAGCCGACGGTGATCGTGCTGGATGTGGCCGGCAAAATGTCTGCCGACAAAATGCAGACCGTCCTGCCGGGCCTGCGGAACGACTTCGATCCGCCCTTCGCCAAGCTGACCGCCTGCAAGGCCGGCAAGAATAGCTGGATGGAAAAGTTCGGCGACTGGAAGCACGCCGACTGCATCATCGACTGGCAGGGCCCCGGCAGCAGTGCCTCGTGGACCTTCAAAACGCCCCAGGCCGGGCGGTATTACCTGGAGCTGGACTACTCCGCCAAGCTCGAGGCCGACGGCATCGAGGGCGTCGTCAGCGTGGGCAAGATCGAGATTCCCTTCCCCGCCCTGGACACCGGCCAGCGCGACGCCGGCGTGCCCGATCACGGCCTGTGGCCGCTCTACCGCAAGTACAACTGCGGTATCGTACACCTGCCCAAGGCCGGCAAGTACACGCTGACGATCCGCCCGACGAAAGAAACGCCCAGCGGCTGGATCATGCTCAAGACCGTCACGCTAGCGCCCGTGCCGACCGTGCGGTAAAACGGGGCGGCATGGCAGAGTGGACTTGGTGGACGCGGTGGACGCAGTGGACGAATGGGGGGCGCGGTGCATGCCCGGGCGTTTCATTGCTGCCGGCGTTTTTGCGATCGCACGCGGTATAGTCGCTCGGTGAAGCCGCCTTCATTTTCAAACGCCGCTGCCAATGCGGCCAGTTGCCTCTCCAGAAGGCTGCACGCCACGGCTGCCAGAACCAGCGCCGCGTTGGCGGCCAGTTCGGCATAGCTCGCCACGGCCGGCGGCGGCGCTGCGCCTGCGCCGCGGCGTCCATTGGGTCCACTTTGTCCACCAGGTCCACGGCGTCCACGCTCATGCTCCTGCCGCACCCACGCGGCCACGTCGTCTGCCGTGGCGCAGCGACGAACAATCAGGCTCTGGCGGCGCCCATCCTGGCGCTCCCAGATCGGCAGACCGCGCTGGCGCAGGAAGTCTTCGTAGTCCAGCCGCAGCTCTTCCAGGCTGGCCCGGGCCACGCTGGTCAGCTTGAGCTCGGTCTTTTTGGAGGTTCCCGAGGCCTCGCTGCCTTCGGCGATATTCTGCACCCCCGACCGCGCCGCCTGCACCATCTGGTCCCGAGTGCGGCTGCGCCCGTCGATATAGCGGCCGCAGAAACGCACCGTGACATCGTAGAGCAATTGGGCGACCTGGAAGCTCTTAAGCTTGCGGTATCCGCCATGCTTGGGAATCAGCGGCTCGCCGGCCGTCATGTCTGCCATCCTTCCAAAGAGCCCAAGGCATTGGACCCATCTGAAAACCCATTTGCAGGACCTGAACCGCGGCCATTATGAAACGATCAGCCGCAACAGGCAAGCGATTCCCCCGACAGTTTGCCCCCGCGTCGCCCCGCATCCGGTGCGTCCACTGCGTCCCCGCGTCCACCGCGTCGACCGCGTCCACCAGGTCCACTCCCGGCCCTTCGGGTCTTTGGGCCCTTGTGGTTAACCCCCTCCCGGTTCGCGCCAGGTGGTTCTGCGTCTCAGGGCGGGAGGCGCCGCCGGGGCGAGGGCGGCTGGGGCCTTCGCACGGGCCGCTGCGGTGCAGTGCCCGGACAAGGTGTTGCTCGTCTTTTTTCATCGCGAGCGTATTCTATGGAGTGCGGCAGCCGTAGCTGCCGCTTTGGAAGTTTCTCCCACTACTGTCCGGTCATTAGTTGAATAGCGGCAGTTGGTTATGAATACCGTCGTTTTCCATTATAGTGGAATCTTGCGAAAACGCCTGCAAAATAGGCATTTTCTCGAAAAGGCTGATGCTGAGAATTTGCAGAATTTCTGCCATGCTGCGTTCGATGCTCAGTTCCTTCTTGACGATAGCCACCAGCACGTAGACGCAGATAGCAATCCATATCTGCGTCTTGACGGCGTTGTCCGAGGTTCCATAGAACGCCTTGAGTCCGCAGGTTCTGCTTGATCCATTTGAAGAACAATTCCACCTGCCAACGGCACCGGTACAGTTGGGCGATGGTCAGCGCCGGCAAGGTGAAGTTGTTGGTCAGAAAGACGAAGTGCTTGTCGATGTCGGCCGCATGATAGCTGATCCGGCGAAACGGATCGGGATAGAACCGCGAACTCTTGGGGCCGCACAAGGCAATCGTGCTGTCGCTGCGCAGGCCGGTGGCCTTGTCCACTGGGCGGTACTTGCGTCGGACATAATCCATGGTGCGTTTGGCTCGCGTCACGAAGAAGGCCATGTCTTGAGTGAAGGTGTAGAGGCGGGCGAAGTCGATGTATCCACGATCCATGATGTAGAAGGCGCCCGGCTCGATCGGCAGGAGGTCGAGCGATCGGACATCCGCCATCGAACCGCTGGAAACATGCACGAAACATGGGATATTCCCGCGCAGGTCGATCAGGGTATGGAGCTTGACCGCGCTCTTGTGGCGGCGGAACTGCGCCCACGGGAAAAGCGAAAGGCACAGGTCGATGGTGGTGGAATCGAAGGCGTACACCGTCTGCTCGAGGTCGACGCCGAAGCTGTCCTTGGCGTAAAGCTTGCGGGCCTGCGCGATCAGCACGGCCGCGAAATCGGCATAGATGCGCCAGTCTCGAACCTCGTTGGCATCGGCCAACGTACTGCGGGATACCGAACCTCGAAGGCCGACGTGGTAGAGCTTGGGCGTCATCGCCTGCAGGCACGTCACGATGTCGCGCAAGCTCTCGCGATAGGTCAACTGCGAAAAGGCCATGCAGAGAAACTGATCGCGGCAGGAGAAGCGGGAGACCTTGCGATTGCCTCGATATCGTCGCACGCAGACGTTGAAGGGGTGGTGGGGCAAGAAGTCCAGCAGTTGCGCGAAGACCAGTCGTCCGGCGTGCATGAGGCCATCCTTTCCAGGTTGAACTGGAAAGATCATGGCCGAACGAGGCAAGCAAGTTGAAATCGAAAACAGCCATTCTCTGCTTTAAGCCATTGAACTTCTTTGTCTTGTGTTAAAATCCAAAATCAATGACCGGACAGTAGTGAGTTTCTCCAACCCCGCACCGCCAGGCCATAGCGAGCCTGCAGGATTCGTCAACGAGGCGCCCGCTTCGCGGGCTTGGGGATCGCGTTGTCCGGGGGCTGATAGTAGCCCCCCAGTGGAGCCGAAGGCAGCTTGTCACGCCATAGCCGCAGGCGAAGGCGGAAGCCCGGGGTAGCCCGTCACACAACAATTGTACCTGACCCCTTTACCCACCTCCTGACCCCTTTACCCACCTGAAGATCTTCTAGGCGGCACGGGCCTGAGTAGCACGGGCGTCCGCTTGAGTGCGGACAATTTGGGTGTGGACCTTGTGGACAGGGTGGACAAAGTGGACCCAATGGGCGCCGTGGCGCAAGCGCAGCGCAGCCGCCGACTGCGGCCAGCTATGCCGAACTGGCCGCTAACGCGGCGCTGGTTCTGACGGCGGTGGCGTGCAGCCTGCTGGAGAGGCAACTGGCCGCATTGGCGGCGGCATCTGAAAACGAAGGCGGCTTCCAGAGCGGCTATACCGCGTGCGAACGCAAAAGCGCCGACAGCAATGAATGCAGCCGGGCAGGCACCGCGTCCACTAAGTCCACCAAGTTGTCCACCGCGTCCACTCCGTCCACAAGGTCCACTCCCGGCACTTCGAGGGTTAACCCCCTCCCGGTTCGCGCCAGGTTCCTGGCCTGACGGCCTCGGCGGCGGGTACCGGCTTCTTGGCGCCGGCGGGCAGGCGGATGGTTCTGCGTCTCAGGGCGGGAGGCGCCGCCGGGGCGAGGGCGGCTGGGGCCTGGGCCGGCGCGGGCGGGGCGACAGGCTGGGCGGCAGCGCCTTGCTCGGCGAGAGGCCCGGCGGCAACGGCCTGCGCGGCGGCGGCGGGGCCCGCGGTGTCGGCGGAGCTCGCACAAGCGGCTATCGGGGTCGGTTCGGCCTTGCAGTCCTTGTCGTCCTTTTGGTCCTTGGCTTCCCCGGCCACACCTTCACCCTGGGCTTGTGCCTCGCCGGCCGTAGCGTATTCCCCAGCCGCCGGCTTGGCCGATTCGGCCAGGAGGGTTTCGAGCAGGTCGATCGGGCAATCGTCCTTGGGCAGGAGGAGTTCGAGGACGAACTCGCGGCATTTTCGGGCGGTTTCGCCGGTGCCGGTGAGCCCTTCGTTCACGTGGGCGCGCATGATGTCGACCGCCCGGGCTACGGCGATCTCATGCACGGCCTGTTGGCGGGCCTGGCGGATATCCTCGATCCGCTGCCACAACTTGCGGCGGCTGTCACCGCGGGCGATCTTGCCGACCATCGAGACGGTGATCCCGACGGCCGCGGCGACCTTGTCATAGGGGGCGCCGTCGGCGAGCATTTCCACCAGTTGGTCTTCATCGTAGCGTGCGGCCGTCGTCGACATCGTCAGACTCCTTGAAGATTTCGGATTGCGGATTGCGGACCTGCCTGCCGGCAGGCAGGTTTCGGATTGCGGATTAGCGGGCCCGGTGGCAATGCATAATTCACCCTTCATGAGTTTGGCCCCGGAGGGGCCTTCGTGCTTAGCCCAGGGCGCCGGGCGAGCGAAGCGAGCCTAAGCCCTGGGGATGAGGCGTAGATTCAATGAGCCCCGGCGGGGCGGCCGTGACGATGGCAGACAATCACGTCCGCCCCTCCGGGGCTCGATTCGGAGGGAACCTGGACCCAGGGCTTGGCTCTGAAGTCTGCTGTCGCAGCCTTCAGCCCTGCGCCCTGGGCTAAGAACGCGTTGCCCCTACGGGGCAATGCAGCCCCGCTGAAGTAGCATGCAGCGGGGCTGAGCAGAATGGGCATGAAGAATCCGCAATCCGCAATCCGAGATCCGCAATCGGTTGATGCAATGCCCCATAGTCTGGAAACAAAAAAGCACCAGACACGGCTGGTGCTCCATAGTTTCTTCCCTCACTTGCATTATAGTCAGTGGACAGGGCGGCCGAGAAATATTCACGACGCTGGAAATTCTTTTGCACTGGCGCAGCGGGGAAACTCGGGTCGGGCGAAACAAGAAAAAAAGTTTTCCGAAAAAGGACAGGTGGTTTTTGTGAAACTCGAACAATAACGCGTGGGCGAGCAAGGCCGCGGCGGGGGCTCGGATAAAGAAGTAAAACGGGTACGGGAAGGACAAGAGGTCTTAGGTCTTAGGTCGGAGGTCTTAGGCCGAGGTCTCAGGTCCGCAGATGCCCTGCCCTACGCCCTATGACCTGTTCCCTATGGCCTCCTCCAAAACCGCTGTGAAAAGTACAACAAAGTGCAAGGAAGTGGAATTGTGGTATAGCGCGTACCGCTTTCGGGCTGGCAAAGACATTGCGACACAGAGGCGCAGAGAAAACAGGGGCGGGAAACTTCTTAAGTCTTCTTCCTTGGTACTGTTGCTTTTCTCTGTTTTCTCTGCGTCTCTGTGTCGCATATTCCCTGGCTTCTGTCCGGAGAGAGCGGATGGGGCAGGTTCCCGCAAACGGCTGTGAAAAGTACAACAAAGTGCAAGGAAAGTGCAAGGGTGGCAATTCGGGAACCGTGTGATACAATTCGCCGACGTTTTTGTAGACCCCCACGCAGGAGCACGCGACGATGGAACTCAAGAAACTTCAGGTCTGGTTTATCACCGGCAGTCAGCATCTGTACGGGCCCGAGACGCTCAAGCAGGTGGCCGCGGATTCGCAGAAGATCGCCCAGGGACTCTCGCAGTCGGCGGGCGTTTGCGTGGAGGTGGTGTACAAGCCGGTGCTGACGACGGCAGAGGCCATCCGTACGATCTGCCTCGAGGCCAACGCCGCGCCTGACTGCGTGGGGCTGATCGCGTGGATGCACACGTTCAGCCCGGCCAAGATGTGGATCGGCGGGCTGTCGATCCTGGCCAAGCCCTTCATGCACCTGCACACGCAGTTCAACCGCGACATCCCCTGGTCGAGCATCGACATGGACTTCATGAACCTCAACCAGTCCGCCCACGGCGGCCGCGAGTTCGGGTTCATCTGCACGCGCATGCGAAAGAACCGCAAGGTCGTGGTGGGGCACTGGCAGGAGCCGGCAGTCGAGGCGCAGGTCGACGCCTGGGCCCGCGCGGCGTGCGCCTGGCACGACGCCCAGGGCGGCAAGATCGCCCGCTTCGGCGACAACATGCGAGACGTGGCCGTCACCGAAGGCGACAAGGTCGAGGCCCAGATGCGGCTGGGATACAGCGTCAACGGATACGGCATGGGCGAGTTGGCCAAACGCGTGACGGCAGTGGGCGACGCCGAGGCTGACCGCCTCGCCGGCCAGTACGATCAGCAGTACGATCTGGCGGCAGACATCCGTCCCGGCGGGGCGAAGCGCGGCGCGCTGCGGGAGGCGGCGCGGATCGATCTGGGCATGCGGGCGTTCCTGACCGAGGGAAACTTCAAGGCCTTCACGACGACGTTCGAGGACCTGCACGGTCTGGCGCAACTGCCGGGCCTGGCGGTGCAGCGTCTGATGGCCGACGGGTACGGGTTCGGCGCCGAGGGGGACTGGAAGACCGCGGCGCTGGTGCGGGCGATGAAGGTGATGGCGGCGGGCCGCCGCGGCGGCACGAGCTTCATGGAAGATTACACATACCACCTGGACCCGGCGGGCATGAAAGTGCTGGGGGCACACATGCTGGAGGTTTGCCCCAGCATCGCCGCGGGCAAACCTGTGCTGGACATCCGCCCGCTGTCGATCGGCGGCAAGGACGATCCGGCGCGGCTGATCTTCAACGTGCCGGCGGGGCCGGCGATCAACGCCACCGTCATCGACATGGGCAATCGGTTCCGGATGATCGTCAACGAGGTGGACGCTGTGGCGCCCGAGCACGACCTGCCGAATCTGCCGGTGGCGCGGGCGCTGTGGGTTCCGCGGCCGAGCCTTGCGGTGGCGGCGGGCGGGTGGATCCTCGCCGGCGGGGCGCATCACACGGGCTTCAGCATGGCGTTGACGGCAGAGCACATGGAGGACTTCGCCGACATCGCGGGGATCGAGTTCGTTCTGATCGGCGGCGGTACGGAGATCCGCACGCTCAAGCAGGAGCTTCGCTGGAACGAGATGTATTACGCCTGACGCGGTTCTGCTGCGGAACCTGTGCGAAAGGAACCGAGCGATGTTCTATGTCTGGGGAACGGTGCTGGTGCTGTTCAACGCGATCTTCTTCGTGATGAATCTCTTTGGTCTGCCGGGCAACTGGCTGATCGTGCTGGCGATGGGGGGCTTCGCCTGGTGGCAGTGGAACCCCGCCCTGAGCCCGTGGGCCCAGCCCGTCTCCCTGCAGAGCCTGATCCTGCTGCTGGTGCTGGCGATCCTGGGCGAGATCATCGAGTTCGTCGCGGGCCTGGCCGGGGCGCGAAAGGCCTCGGGATCGTGGTGGGGCTCGATCGGCGCGCTGGGCGGTTCACTGGTGGGGGCCGCTGTCGGAACCTTCGTGATTCCCATCCCGCTGCTGGGCACGCTCATCGGCGCCTGCGCGGGGGCCTTCGCAGGGGCGCTGCTGTTTGAAATGGCCTCGGGCAAACCGCTCAAGCCCGCCGTCGCCGTGGGCAAAGGCGCCGGCATCGGCCGACTCCTGGGCACCGTCGGCAAGATGGCCGTCGGCGTCATCATGCTCATCGCCGCGGCGATCGCGATCTACTGGCCGTGATCGGCAGGCGGTCGCCCGTGCCGGGGCATTAATCGTTTGAGGTGCCGGCCGCCGTCTACGAAGATCACCTGGCCGGTGATGAAATCGCTTTCCAGCAGGAACATCGCGGCGTGGACTATGGCCTCGACCGAACCGACCTTGTGCATCGGGTTGGTCCAGGTGAGCTTGTCATACGCGTCGGCCGGTTCGCCCGGCGGGGGGATAATGAGACCAGGGGCGATGGCGTTGACGGCCACCGCCGGGGCGAGCTCGACGGCCAGGAGCTGCGTCAACTGCAGCAGCATGCGCTTGCTCAAGTGATACGCTGCGTGCGAGGCGTCCTGGTCGAGCACCGTCGCGTCGAGAAAGTTGATGATGTGCCCGGGCCGCTTCTGGGCGGCAAAGGCCCGCGCCAGCTCCAGTGGCGCCAGGGCGTTGATCTGCACGTGCCGCGAGAGGTCTTCAGCCGTAAGGTCCAGCACGCGGCCACCCTCGTAGATCGACGCGCTGTTGACGAGGATATCCAGCGGTCCGACGGTCTCGACGGCGCGGGCGAGGAGGGTCTTGACGGCGGTTTCATCGGACAGGTCAGCCGCGAGGGCAGAGGCTCGAACGCCCATCGCCGTCAGTTCGTCGACGAGCTCATCGGCCTGTCTTTCGGAACGGTTGTAGTGTACGGCGACATTGGCTCCGCGGGCGGCCAATGCCAGCGCCATGGCGCGTCCCAGCCTCAGGGCGCCGCCGGTGATCAGGGCGGTCTTCTCGGCGAGTTTGTCCATGCGTCTATTTCACCGCAAACCCGATGGAAAAAAAAGAAAGAGTCCAGAATATTAGCCATTTACCTCCTTGACGGAATTTGAAACCTGCCTTACGTTGGTTAAGTCAGGAGTAGGGACCTGACAACACGCGATTCCGCATCGCGAGGGAAACGCCGGCTCAAACCGGCAATACATCGAAGGAGAGGGAAATGAAAGCAGCGCTCGTTCTGTCGGCGGTTGTGTTGTCTCTGCGCAGCATGAGTTCTATCCGCATCAGGCAGCATTGAAGACACGTCTTGTGGTTCAGGTTTAGTTCTTGACAAAAACGTGATGTGCGATTACTATATGGACCGAGCATGGAGAGAGGTCCAGTCTGAGTGGCCGGTCAAGGCCATAAAGGAGCTAGAAGAATGAGGATGGCAATTACCAGCATCTGTGTATGCGTTCTGCTTATGGCTTCATACGTGCAGGCCGATACCATCAGCTACAGCAACACCTACGGTCCGACGGCGGTTCCCTTTGGGGCGACGGCCGTCGCTTTGTCCAAATTCAATCCGGCGTTGGGAACGCTGACCAAAGTGACGCTGCAACTCAATGCCAACACCAGCAGCGGGGCCATCGCATGGGATAACGAATCGGGTCTGTTGACCGATGTTGATCTGGGGATCGGCGCCACGGTGACCGCGGTTGCGCCGCTGAGCCTGATTACGGTCATTGCGGTTCCCATGCAGACCGGATCGGCTTTTGGCGTGGCCGCTGACAACGACGCTGCGGCCGACTACATCGGCACCGACTCGTTCAGCGTGACCGGTGGCACCGGGTCTGACAGCAAGTCGGCCTTTACTACCAGCAGCCTGGGCACGTTTCTTGCCACGTTTGCCGGAGAGACCTTCGACGCGACCATCAACGCTACGCTCAAGAAGATGATCAGCACTGATGGCGGCGAAGGGCTGAACCAGACGACGGCTGGGATATCGAACGGCACGCTCACGGTCACCTATGAATACACCCCCATCCCCGAGCCGGTCACGATGAGCCTGCTGGGCCTGGGCGGTCTGGGCATGCTCCTGAAGCGCCGACGCTAGAACGCACGACTCTGTCACACCGACAGGCGGACCTTCGCGGGCCCGCCTGTTCTTTGCGCGCGTGTCGCGGACGTCCCGTCGGCGCGTATCCGCGGGCATCTTGCCCGCGATCTCTGCTCGCCGCTTTTTTCTACGCACGTCGCCTTGCCCGCCCGTAAAATACGCCCCTCACACAGGAGCCGACCATGGCCGCTTATGACGAACTGCTGGGCTTTATCAACGAACTGCAAATCATCGACTCGCACGAGCATCTGCCCCCCGAGGCCCAGCGCGACCAGAACTCCGATGTCCTCTCGGAGTGGCTGTTCCATTACTTCTCCTGCGATCTGATCTCGGCCGGCATGAGCGACGACGCCATGGGGCAGGTCCGCGACTCCAAGCAACCTCTCGCCAAGCGGTGGAAGATCGTCCAGCCGTTCTGGGACGCGGCCCGCAGCACCGGCTACGGCCGCTCGCTCGATATTGCCGCCCGCGGGCTCTACGGTCTCGACGGCGTCACGGGCAAGACCATCGAGCCGCTCAACGAGGCGTTCAAGGCCGCCCGCGCCAAGGGCGGGCACTACCAGTACGTGCTCAAAGACAAGAGCCGCATCGCCCTGTCGCTGGCGGCAGGTGCGGTCGTCACGCCGTACGAGAGAGACTTCTTCGCCGTCTCGCAGTACCTCGACGAGTTCATCACGCCCGGACACATCAACCGTGTGCGCCAGGTGGGCCAGGAAGTCGGCGTGGAGATTCACTCGATCGAAGACTGGGAGCATGCCCTCGAACTGCACGTGGACAAGTGCCTCAAGGGCGGGGCGGTGGCCCTCAAGTGCGGCCTGGCGTACTCGCGCACGCTGCTGTTCGAGAAGACCCCGCGCGCCGTCGCCGAGGAAGAGTTCAACCGCTTCTTCGGCCCCAATCATTCGGCCCCATGGCAGCCAGGAACGCACATGGCCAAGGGCTTCCAGGACTACATGATGCACGCGCTGCTGAAGCTCGCCGACGCGCGCGGGCTGACTTTCCAGATCCACACCGGCCTGCACGAGGGCAACGGAAACCACATCGCCCACTCGAACCCCGTGCTGCTGACGAACCTGTTTCTGGAATACTCCAACGTGAAGTTCGACATCTTCCACATGAGTTATCCGTTCATCATGGAGTTGTCGAACCTGGCCAAGAACTTCCGCAACGTCTTCATCGACATGTGCTGGGGCCACATCATCAGCCCCGAAGCCGCCCGCCGCGCGATCGTCGAATGGCTCGACGCGGTGCCCGCCAACAAGATCACCGCCTTCGGCGGCGACTACTGCTTTGTCGATGGCGTCTACGGCCACGCCACGCTGGCGCGTCAGAACGTAGCGGCCGCCTTGGCGCAGAAGGTGTCCGATGGCAGCTTCGACCTCGACCGCGCCAAGCAGATCGCCGGGTGGATGTTCGTCGACACCCCAACGCGGATCTTCCACCTGGAAGACCGCATCAAGAAGTCCGCAGCCAAGGCAAGCAAGAAGCGAAAATAGAACAAGTAGGTTATGGAGTGCGGCAGCCTTAGCTGCCGCTTTGGGAGTTGTTCGCAGTCGCAAAAGCGACAGTGGCGAAATTGCTCACTAATTCTCGCCACGGGCATTCCTCGCATCCGAAAAACTCTAAAAGCGGCAGCTAAGGCTGCCGCACTCCATAAACAGCCGCTCCCCGTGATCTCTCTTAATCCTCTTAATCCGTTTCTAATCCCCTAAATCCCGCACTCCCCGTCCCCGGCCGAAAATGACATGGCGACACGCGTGAAACAACATCGCGTGTCGCCATGCCGGGCGGATCGAGAACTTAATCCGCAATCGGGATCAGTTTCTGGGCTTGAAGGTTTTCTGGTCGAGGACCTTGAGGTCCTTGATGTCGGCGTCGGCCGGGCCGGTCTTGAGGACCTTCATCTCCAGGGTGTTGTCCTTGACGTCGAAGACGCAGAAGTGGCGGGTACCGAAGTAGCCGACCCACTCGCCGCCGTCGGGACGCACGACCTTGCCGACCGTGCCGCGGGCGTTGCCATTAGGCGGGCCGAACGGGTGCGAGCCCATGCGGGTGTCCCAGCGGTGCCAGTTCCCGCGGCCGATGCAGCCGGTCACGATCTGCGTGCAGCCTTTCTCGGGCGGCAGTTCGATGCGCTCGTACGTCGGGTCCCAACTGCACAGCATCATGGTGGCCTTGTACTTGCCGCACAGAGGCAGGATCACGTCGCGGGTGGCGATGCGCCCGCCGAAAATCTTCTTGCTGTTGATGCCCGATGAATACGCCGGGTAGCCCGCCAGCACGATCACGAACTTGTCGGTGGCGGCCTTGAGCACGCCCTCGAGCCACTTGGCGTTCTGCCCGCCGGCGGTCCAGTCCATGTTGCCGTCGATGCCGATGAAGCGAACCGGCCCCATCACCTTCGTCCAGCTATGTCCGTAGCCGTCGTCGGCGGGGGTGTAGTGCAGCTCGTCAAAGATGCCGGTGTAATCGTCGGCGCAAGGGGTGATCAGAGTCGGCACCCGCGCCAGCAGTTCCGAGGCCGGCTTGATGTACGACGACTCCCACCAGAACGACCACGCGCCCTGCTCGAGCAGGTTGCCGGTGTTGACCACGAAGTCCGGGTTGGCCTTGAGGATCAGCTTGCTGTTGATCGCCAGCGGCTCGGTGGTCAAATCGCCCGTGAGCTGCTGCTGCGGATGCCCGAAGGCCACGAACCGGTACGCCTTGGTGTCGGCCGCCAGCGTCACGGCGTAGGGTCCGCGCTTCGTCACGTGCGTTGCGACCTTGGCCGAAACCGTGTAACTGACCTTGCGCGTACCCTTGGGCACCTCGATCTTAAGGCGGTGCCAGATCTTGCCGGCCGAGACGACGCTGACAGCCGCGCCGGCCGGTTCGGTGGGCGTGGCCTCGACCGTCAGGTCGGCGGGCAGTTGCGTGCGGCAGGCCAGGGTGAAGTATCCCTCGCCGAAGTCGCCCAGGATGGGGCCGTTGTAGATCTCCGCCGGCTGCGCCTCGGCCGAGACGATCAGGGCGTTCATCGCCTCGGCGGGTTTGGCCTGCCAGTGCGTATACAGGTTGCCGCGCATTTCGACGGTGTTCTTGCCCTTGACGAGTTCACCTGTCAGCGGCACCCAGAACTGCACCAGCGGGCCCCCGTGCGGAAAGGGCACGTTCTTGCCGTTGAGCGTGATGGCTGCTTCCAGCAGCGTCGGGCAGAAGCCCAGGTCTTTCCAGTAGCCCGATGCGGCGCCAAAGATGTCGCCGTTGCAGATGGTGGCCTTCGTGTCGGGCAGGCCGTCGGTGATCCGCACCCACAGGCCGGCGACCTTCGCAGGGTCGGCGACCTCGAAGGCGCCTTTCCAGACATAGGGGAAGACTTCCCGGGTGTGGCGCGGGTCAGCCCCGGCCTTGGGACCGGCGAGGGGCTTGTCGGAGAAGGTCTTGCCGTCGTCGTTGCTGTACTGCCACGTGACCGCCACCGGCGCAGTCTTGATGTTCTCGAACGGACCGCTGCACTCATTGGGATCGGCGGCCGTCGAAGAACTCACGGCCACAGCGGCGACCATGAAAGCAACAAGAAGAACTTTTCCCATGACTGATGACATTTCCTGCTCCTGTATTCGCGAGTGACCTTACTGTCGAACATGTGAGTATCAACGATCACCTCGCCAGTGTCAACCCGTCATAGCGGTCAGGGCACGCACAACGGAGTTGTGCGTGGCGCCGCACCCATCCATCCATCCATCCAGTCCATCCATCCATCCATCCATCCATCCACTCTTGCGTCATTCCATTATTCCATCATTCCCTCGCCGCGTGCTTTGGCGTAGACTGTGCGTCAATGAATGTGATCGCACATGGCGTGGATATGGTGCCGACCGGGCGGCTGCAGGAGGCGATCGATCGCCACGGGCAGCGGTTCCTCGAGCGGGTGTTTACGCCGCTGGAGCTGGCATATTGCGACCGCCGTCCGGCGCGGAAGATTGAGCATCTGGCCGGGCGGTTCGCGGCCAAGGAGGCGGTCTTCAAGGTGCTGGGCACCGGCTGGACCAACGGGATCGCCTGGACGGACGTCGAAGTACGCAATGCGCCCTCGGGGCAACCGGACATCTATCTCAGCGGACGGTGCGAGGAAGTCGCCCGCGCCCGCGGGATCGGGCGGATCCTGATCTCGATCAGCCACGTCGAGACGCACGCCATCGCCTCGGCGATCGCCCTGGCGGATGAGGGCGGGGAAAAGCCGTAAGCTACGAAATAGTCTTCCTGAGCTATGGGAACAAACGCCCCGACATTCTTTCTCTCCGCCGCCGAAGCTAGCGGCGACCATCACGCCGCCGGCCTGATTCACGCCCTGCGCCGACGCGTGCCCGACGCGCGGTTCATCGGCGTGGCGGGGCGGCAGATGGCCGAGGCCGGCTGCGAGGTCGTCGTGGACCTCGCCGCCCAGGCGACGATGGTGACCGGACCGTTCTCCAGGATCGGCTATTACGTCCGGACGGTGCGGCGGCTCAAGAAGCTCATCGCCGAGCTGAAGCCGGACGTGTTCATTCCCGTTGATTCGCCGGCGCTGAACTGGCACCTCTCTGCCGCCGCCAAGGCCGTCGGTTCGCCGGTGGTTCATTACGTCTGCCCGCAGGTGTGGGCGTGGGCGCGATGGCGCACCAAGAAACTGTGCCGCCTGACCGACCACGTCGCGTGCCTGCTGCCTTTCGAAGCGCGGTACATGCAGCACCGTGGCGTGCCGGCTACCTTCGTCGGACACCCGCTCTTCGACGACCTGCCCCCACGCCCCGAGCCCATGCCCGACCTGATCGAGGCCTGGGCCGACGAGTCCTGGCGGGTCGCGCTGCTGCCCGGATCGCGCATGGGCGAAATCCGCACGCACATGCCCGCGCTGCTGGCGGCCGCCGATCTGATCCACCAGCGACACCCTGACGCCCGCTGCCAATTCCTGGCCGGCGACGAAAAAGCCGCCCAGGCCATCGCCGCCACGGCCAAGGACCGCCAGCTCGACATCGTCGTGGGGCGCACCAGCGAGACGATCGGGCAGTCGCATTTCGCCGTGGCCGTCAGCGGCACGGTGACGCTGGAAGTGGCATACTACGGCGTGCCGATGGTGATCTTCTACCACGTCCCCAAGCTCAACTGGGAGCTGGTGGGGCGGTGGATCGTCCACACGCCGCGGCTGTCGCTGGTGAACATTCTCTCGCCCAACGGCAGACCGGTGGTGCCCGAGCTGATGCCCTGGCATGGAAACATCGCCCGCGTTCTGGACATGGTGCTGGAGATTCTCGAAGACCTCGGAAGCATGGTCGAGGCCCGGCGGCGCCTGCTCGAGACGGTCGAGCCGCTGCTGCCGCACGGGACCACAGCGGCAGACAACGCGGCCGATCTGGTGCTGCGGGTGCTTAACAACAGATCCTAGATCCTAGGTCCTAGATCCTAGAAGACAACAACAGGTCCTAGATCCTAGGGGAACTGCGCGACACGCGAACGGGCTGATCCATTTCTCTCCAGGATCGAGGATCTGTTCTTTTCTTTCCTCCCTAGGATCGAGGACCTAGGACCTAGGATCTTGTTCTTCCCCTAGGACCGAGGATCGGTTTTACGGCTGCCAGTATTCCCGGGCATTTTCCGGCAAGGTGGGGTCCAGATTCTGCGGGCTTAGCTGCCTGACGGTTCCGTCGCGGAAGAGGACGTTGAGCAGTCCGCGGTGGCGGGCGAAGGAATAGTCAGGGGCGGACCACTGGGGGTCGCTGGTTTGCACTACCAGTTCGGAGTAATCCATCGCCAGGATGTTGCCCGAACGCAGGGTCGCGCCTGAGGCCACGGTCGGGTTCATGCCGTAGCTGACGAAGTAGCGGGGCTTGGCGGCTTCGATGGCCGCCTCTTGCGCGTCGCGTGCCGCCGAGGCAGAGGGCGGCTCAGGGACAATGGTCGCATCCGTGGCGGCAATGAGGATTTCCCATTGCCCCATGGCTTTGCCGTTCTTGCTGGTGTTGCGAAGCTCCACGGTCATGTTGGCCGAGGTGATGGTCGACGCTTGGGTAATGTCGAGGCCGACGAGCTGTCCGTTGATGGTGATGGTGGTAGGCCCCTGGGGCTTGACCTTGACGATGCCGGCCGGGCCGCTGTAATAGACCATGCTGTTGCGTTCGATCACGCCACAGGGGGTCTGCATCCAGAAGGAATTAGCGTCGCAGTTGTCGGGGTTGATTTCGATGCACATGTTGGTGGTCATCCACGGCGCGGGTGCCCCGGGCACCGGGTCGGAGAGGGTGAACTCGCGTCCGCCCTCGGGGCAGCGGAGGATGCCCTTTTCATTGGTCTCCTTCAGAGCGGAGAGAATCCAATGCGTGGTGTCGGTGAAAGCCGCCTGGCGGCCCCGCTCGAACTCGCGCATCTGGATTCCGGGCACCTGGCCGATCCGGGCAAGATTGTTGGCGCAGATCGCCAGGCGCGTTCGCGAGAGGATGTCGCCGGCGGTCGTGGCGCCTAGCAGCGATAGCGTAGACGTAACCGCGAGCACCACCAGAACTTCGATCAGGGTCATTGCGGTCTTGGCAGGGTAAAGGGGACGAGGGCGACTCTGGGCGGGGCGGGCCGGCCTGGAAATATCTCGCGCGACCATCGGGGCTCCCTTCCGGCATGAACAAGCATGCGCAAAAAACGAACATCAACGCATCACCGGCGACTGACCATCTTCAGGAGTATCGGATTTGAAAGCGGCGCGAGATGAGAGAATCTGGTAAAAATCGTCCGAAATATGCGGCTGGCAAAAAAAAAGGTGATTGGCGGGGCCATGCCACTATCCTGGTTGCCAGTAAGCGAAGTTCTCGGCCATGGCGGGGCTGACTTCTTCGGGCGCCAGCACATGCACTGAACCGTCGCGCAGCAGCACATTCAGCAACCCGCGGTGCCGGGCAAATGGGTACGTCGGCATCTGCCAGTCCGCATCGCCCGGCTGAACGACGAGGTGTTCGTAATCCATCGCCAGAACATTGCCAAGGCCAAGGCCCGAAGTGTTGACAACGTTGGGATTTACCCCATAGCTGACGTAGTACGTCGGCGCCGCCGCTGCCGGGGCGGCCTCGACCATGCTCGGCGACGGGCCGGGCGTGATCTTCGCGTCGGTGGCCGCAATCTCGACAACCCAGGCGCTGGAGGCCTTGCCATTGTTGCTGGTGTTGTAGAGACTCACCGTGATCGAAGTGCCCGTGACGGTCGTGGCGGTGTGGTAATCGAGCTGCATCGGCTGGCCGTTCAAGAGCACCTCGGTCGCCCCCTGCGGCGTAAACTGCACGCTGCTGGCCGGGCCGCTATAGGCCATGATGTTCTTGCGGTCGATGGTGCCCGAGGGCGTGATCATTTCAAATCGTTTGGGGTCGGAGTTGGAGGGGCTGATGTCGATGGCGATTGTCCCCGAAATACTGTACAGCGGGGCTGCGGGCGGCCGGTCCGATATCGAAAAATAGTTGCCCCCTTCCGGGCAGCGAAGAATCGCCGCGTCCTGGGCGTCTTGCAGGGTCATCAGAATCCATCGCTCGGCGGTGCTGAAAGCGCCGCGGACGCTGGGGTCGAACTCCCTCAACTGCAGCCGCGGCGACTGGGCGATCTTGTTCAGATTGTTCGCGCAGGTGACGCGGTGGGCCGTGGAGCGGATGTATCCGGCCGTCATGCCAGTCAGCGTGGCCAGCGTGGCCACGATCGCCATGACGATCAGCAGTTCAACCAGCGTGAACGCGGCGACAGCGCCGCGATGTTGAGCGCGCGTCCCCATCTTCTCCCCTTTGAGAACGTGAATCCCCGGCCGCGTCTTCTCCTGAACTTCACCTGCGGGGACAATCATTGTCCTGGCAGGCTCACGAGGTGCTGACGGTCCAGGCCGCCAGAAACGCCTGCAGCGACCGAGTGTCTCCAGAAGACTATATGCCCGCCCGCGGCGGCAACCAAATCCGCCCGACCGCCATAATGACGGGGGATCGTGGCAAGGCCCCGCTGCCACGCACTCGCCCATGATGCTCAGCGCGCCCATGGCGACCCGCTGAACAACGCGTGTCGCCATGCCACCCGGGCCGCTTCAGTTTCCATCTCAGGGCCCTCTGTGCCTCGGTGGTAAGCTTCTCTTCAGCAAAATTCCCCCACAGGCCGATCCAAAATGACGCCGAAGGTGTTACAATGTTCCAAACGTGAGCCCGCCGGAGCGGGACCGCAAGAGCACCAAAGGAGCGAAGCGTGAACGAGTTTCCTCGCACTGAAGTCGGCGGCATTTCTGTTTCCAGAATGATCATCGGAACCAACTGGTTTCTCGGCTGGTCGCACACGTCGGCCGCTCGCGACAAACTCATCGGCGAAACCCAGACGGCCTCGAAGGTGGCCGACATCATCGAGGTGTACCTCAAGGCCGGCATCGACACGATCATGGGCTTCGCCCAGCGCGACGTTCAGCACCAGGCCGTCCAGGAAGCCCAGCAGCGCACGGGCAAGAAGATGATCGTGGTCTCGACCCCGGCCGTGCCCGTCGACGACAACCAGGCCTCTCGCGACGAGGCGCAGAAGATTTTCGACATGGAGAAGCAGCGCAACGTCGACATCGTGCTGCCGCACTCGTCGAGCATCGACCGCCTGGTGGACCGCCGCCTGCGCAAGGTGCTGCTGATGGACGAATACTCCAAGATGATCCGCCAGCGGGGCATGATCCCGGGCATGAGCACGCACACCAACGAGGCGCCCATCTACGCCGACGAGAGCGGCCTCGACGTCGACACGTACATCCAGATCTACAACGCCGCGGGCTTCCTGATGCCGCTTGAGGTCGACTGGGTGCAGCGCATCATCTGGGGCCTCAAGAAGCCCGTCATGACGATCAAGCCGATGGCGTCGGGCCGCCTGCATCCGCTGGTGGGTCTGGCATTCTCGTGGGCGACGCTGCGTGACGAAGACATGGTCACCGTCGGCACGCTGACGCCCGACGAGGCCAAGGAATGCATCGACATCTCAATGTCGGTCCTGTCCCGCCAGGCCAACACCGTCAAGCTCCAGCGCACAAGGTCGAAGTCAACCGTCGACGGAAAATAACGGGTTCCGACAGGGCTTACCACAGACGCGCAGAGACCATTGAGGATCGCAGCAATGCGGTCCTCTTTTTATTGGCGGCTTATTACCACAGAGGCACAGAGATCACTGAGAAGAAGAACGGACACGCCGACAAGATTCTCTTTGCGGGCATATTCAACGACCGTAGCGTCGTCTGCACGATCCAGCCCTATCTCGCGAACGTGAACCGATTGATGCCCAAGTTCATGCAGGGTCTGGCCAATAGCCTTGGCCATGTTCATGTTCAGGAGGAACCGCATCAGGCGGCAGGCTCCTTGAGTTCCAGTACGCGTTCAGCCGTCACCCATGCTGCGTATGCCAAGGCCTGACGGATATCCTCCGGTTCGAGTTCGGGCCATTCGTTCAGGATGTCGGCTTGTGACATACCGCCAGCAAGGTAGGCAAGAACGGAATGCACGAGACAGACAATTCATTAGCTGACCGTCGATCCCGGCGGGACTTCTTTTTCCGGGCCCAGCACCACCACGTCCAGCAGCGGCGCCTCGCCGGTGGCGGGGTCGGCGGGGCCTCGGGCCGAGGCGGCCAGCAGCATTCCCTGCGATTCGAGCCCGCGCATTTTGCGCGGGGCCAAGTTCGCCACGACTACAATTTCACGCCCGAGCAAGGCCTCGGGGCTGTAGTACGCCCGGATGCCGGCCAGGATCTGGCGCGTCTCGCTGCCCAGGTCCACCTTGAGCACGACGAGCTTGTCGGCGTTGGGGTGTGCGGCTACCTCGACGACCTTGCCGATGCGCAGGTCCAGCTTGGCGAAGTCGTCGTATTCGATCGTCGGTTTGGGCGTCGTCGGTGCGTCGGACATAACGGGCCTTTCAAAAAACAGCAGCGGTTCGTGTTCGGCGTAGTGTAGGCGCGGCGGGGTGGATGCTCAAGCTTGTTCCCCGCGGCCGCCGATAAACAAGCGGAAGAGTGGAATGATGGAAGAATGGAATAGAGGAAGAATGAACGCGTATCCGTTTCACTTCGAGCCCATCTACCACGACAAGATCTGGGGCGGCGGAAATCTGCGCCGGCTCTTCGGGCGAACACTGCCTGCCGACAACATCGGCGAGAGTTGGGAATTGGCCGATCTGGAGCAGGGCGTCAGCGTCGTCGCCAACGGGCCTGCCGCTGGGACTTCGCTGACGGACTTGACGCGGCAGATGGGGCGCGACCTGCTCGGGTCCGCGGCGGCCTGGCGCGACGGGCGATTCCCGCTGTTGCTCAAGCTGCTCGACGCCAACGACATCCTCTCGCTCCAGGTACACCCGGACGAGCGGGCGGTGAAGGAAATCGGCCCGCCCGCGGCCCTGAAAACCGAGTGCTGGTTCGTGCTCGATAGCCGCCGCGGCTTCATCTACAAGGGCGTGGCGCCCGGCGTGGATGCAGCCGCCTTCCGCAAGGCCATCGAGACCGACGCGTGCGAAGAAGTCTGCAACCGCTACGACGTGGCGGTGGGGGACTTCCACTACCTGCCCGCCGGCACGGTGCATGCCCTGGGCGCCGGCGTCGTCGTGGCCGAGGTGCAGACGCCCTCCGACACAACCTACCGCGTGACCGACTGGGGCCGCGGGCGCGAGATCCACGTCGAGCGGTCCATGCAGTGCATTCATTTTGCCCCGCCGCCGGCGCCTTCGCCCGGCGCCGCACCGCCGACGCTGCTGGCGACGCCATATTTCTCCATCGCCCTGCGCCGCATCAGCGGCGGTGGCACCAGGCCCCTGCCCAGCGGCCGCTGCGCGGCGCTGATGTTCCTTGGCCTCGAGGGCAATCTTGAAGTGGTTCACGATGGAACGACCGAGCCCGCCGTATCGGCCCGCGCCGGCGACACGCTGCTGATCCCCGCCGCCCTCAAGAACGCCGCCGTGCGCTGCAGCGCCGGTTGCGCCTGGCTCGAAATCACACTGCCCAACGCAAAGAATACCTAAGTGTGCGGTATCCTTCGGGTGCCGTGGCGCGCAGGGCCGCAGGCCCGGAGAGCCACGATCCCTGACTTCACTGGAGCGCACGTCTGCTCAGTAGCGGCTGGTCGTGGCTGTCGGGCTTCGCCCTCCCGCCACGGCACCCGACTGTCGGCCGCCAACGTCGTCCTCGTCCTTGTCCTCGGTTTTTCCTCTTTCCTCTGTGTTCTCTGTGCCTCTGTGTCGTACTATAAAGCGCTATGCCACAGCGAATTCAAAAAGTGCTCGCCGAAGCCGGCGTCGACTCCCGCCGGGCGATTGAAGAAATGGTCGTCGAGGGACGCGTTCGCGTCAACGGCAAGACCGTCGCCGCCCTGCCGCATTTTGTTGAGCCCGGTGACCGCATTGAAGTCGACGGCCGCCCCGTCCGGTGGGAAAAACGCGAAGAGAAGTTCTACTTCCTCCTCAACAAGCCCAAGGGCGTGGTCTGCACGCAGTTCGATCCGCAAGGCCGCCGGCGTGCGGTGGACCTGCTCGGCGACGTCGGTTCGCGCGTGTACTGCGTGGGGCGGCTGGACATCGAGAGCACCGGGCTGATCATCCTGACCAACGACGGCGAGCTGACCAACCAGCTCACGCACCCGCGTTACGGCGTGCCCAAGACGTACATTGTCGACGTCGAGGGCATGGTCAGCGGCGACAAGATCAACCGCATCAAGTCCGGCGCCATGCACATCGACGGCAAGCGCGTCGGTCCCAGCCGCGTCGGCGTGCTGGCCCGCGACCACAACACCACGTTGCTGCAGATCACGCTCAACGAGTCGCGCAATCGCGAAATCCGCCGGATGCTGGCGATGGTCGGCCACGAGGTCAAACGCCTCAAACGCGTCGCCATCGGCGAGATCACCGACAAGGGCGTCAAGATCGGCAACTACCGCGTGCTGTCGCCGGCTGAGGTGCAGTCGCTGCGCAAGTCGGCCGGTCCCAAGCCCGCCACAGCCGCCAAACCCCGCAAGAGCAAACCCTCCGGCGCCAAACCGTCGGGTGGAAAACCCGCCGGCGCGAAGCCCCGTCCCGACAAAACCGCCGCCCAACCCGCGCATCGCCGAGGCGGCGCCGCCTCCAAACCGCGCCCCGCGCAGCAGGAACCCCGCCCCGCCAAGCGAAGGATCATCCTGCCCCAGTAACGCAAGGCGATATCCGCCGCTTGCGGCTTAGCAGTTTCTTTCCTCTGAGCCTTTGTCCTATCTTGCCCAACTTTAGTGACGTGCTGTTCCATGAAAACGGTTTGGGTGGTTTAGAAGAACATAAAAGCGGCGCCGGTGCCGCCGCACTCCAGGGTCGCCTTGTGGCGACGTGCTTGACGCAGGGGGATTTCGTTGCGGCGGATGAAGCGGGGCCGCGTTAGGGCGGCCGCTGCGCTACCGGTGGCGCTTTCGGGGCGCTCGAGCAGGAGCGGGGGCGGGAGCGGGTTTTTGCGGCGGGACGGGGGCGATGGCGGGGGGCTTGCCGGTCAGGCGGGTGATCTCGGCGGTAAGCTGCTCATTCTCGTGCCGCAGTGCCTCATTCTCATCGAGGCGGTCGCTGATGTCGCGAGCGGTGGGCATGGCCAGCACGACCAGCGTCTCGGCGGCGATGATGCCCAGCAGCCATTTCTTGAGCCGCCAGCTTCCGCGGCGCACGCGGCGGGTGCGCACGCCGCCGACGCGGTGAATGGTCGCACGGGCCTTGGTTTCGTCCATCCCCAGCAGCGCCGCCTCGGCCATCAGAAGCATCTCTTCGTGCGGGTCGAGCTTCCATTTCTGCAGGTGCCCGCGGACGCGCGACTCGAACTCACGCAGCGTCTCGCGGGGCGATATCTGGAGCGGCGCCTCAATGGCCGGGGGTGTCGGCTGCGCCGCCGTGGCGGGGGCGGTCGTCGGGCTCGGCGGCGCCTTGGCGATCGCGGGCGCCGGCGGGGCGGACGCGGGCGTGATGCCCTGCGCCAGATCGTACGCCTTGCGCCGCCGCGGGTCGATGAGGCACCCCCGGGCCTGCGCCAGGCGATTCATCATCTCCTGGACGGATTGGCGCTTCTGGGCGTCGGGGTGCAGGGCGTACGCGTCGAGGCGGTCCATCTGGCGGCGGACAGCCGCCTCGATCCGCTCGGCATCGCCGCACCCGCGAGGCAGACCCAGCAAGACATAATGGTCCGGCGGCCGCGGCCCCGGCGGCAACGCCAGCCACTGCATGTACAAGTCAGGCGAGGATGACATCGTGCTTCCGTTGATACTAGCCGCTGAGGTCGCTGAGGACGCTGAGGAAGGAAAGATGGAATAGTGGAATGATGGAATGGTGGAAGAATGGGGCGGGCAAAATCAAGCGTCGCAGCATCTGCCGTCTTCTGTCATTCCGGTATTCCAAGGTTCCACTCCCACTGCGCGGTATCGTGGCTCTCCGGGCCTGCGGCCCTGCGCGCCACGGCACCCGCAGTCTTCCACTATTCCAACATTCCATTATTCCAACTTCTCATCCATCCATCCATCCATCCATCCATCCATCCATCCATCCCTTCATCCTTCCTCAGCGTCCTCAGCGACCTCAGTGGCTCTACTTCGCGCTGATGACGACTTCGCTGCCTGCCAGTCCATCGGCGTTTGCGAGCAAGCGGATGGTGCCTTTCTTTTCGCTGGCCTTGATGACGACCTGGCAGCGGCCTCGGAAGGCTTTGCGCTGCGGCTGCTGGAAGCTTTCGCGGCTGCAGGGGTTTCCGTTGGAGACCGCGGCGATTGTTCCCGGGCCTTCGATGCTGAAGGTCACCTGATTGTCCGCGCGAGCGTGCATCACGCCGGCGGCGTCTACCACCTCGACATCCACAAAGCACAGGTCCTGTCCATCGGCGGCGAGGGTCGTGCGGTCGGCGTTGGCACGCAGCGCCGCGGGCGAGCCGGCGGTCTTCATCGTCCATCGCGCCTGTTCGCGGCCGCGGGCGTCGAGCCCGACGGCAGTCAGTTCACCCGGCTCGTAGGGCAGGTCCCATTGAGCATTGAAGCGAGTGGCGCGCGAGGTGTCTTTGACGCCCAGATCTCGCCCGTTGAGCGTCAGTCGCACGCGCGGGCAGGATGAGTAGACGTTGATCTTGAGGGTCTGGCCTTCCAGGCCATCCCACGTCCAGCAGGCCTGCTCGTCCCACCAGCCCCAGGGGCCGATCCCGCTGGTGGGGTCCACCTGGCGGACGAAGCACGACACGACGGGCGTGACGCCGAAGACCGCCTCGCGATAGTGCGACGGCGGGCGCCGCCATCCGCAGATGTCGATGTCGCCGCAGTACGCCACGTTCCACGGCCAGGGCGTCCACGTCGGATCGGCCTTGCCGTCCCAGGCGGTTCGGCCCAGGGCCGCCTCGCCGATGTAGTCGTACCCGGTCCAGACGAAGTCGCCGATGACGTAGGGCAGATCGACTGCGGCCATCCAGGCGTCGAAGCACGCGCTCGGGAACGACTCGGTGCCGGCGATCACCTGCCGCGGGCGCTTCTGGTGATCGGTGACGTACCGGTCGATCTTGTAGTTGTAGCCGACCAGGTCCAGCGCGTCGAAGCCCGGCAACAGGTCGTCCCAGTTGCCGATGGGCATGAACGCCTGCGTCACCGGTCGCGAGGGGTCGAGCTTGCGCACGTAGTCGCTCATCACCTCGGTGTACTGCAGCAGTTCGGGCTTGTCCTGGCCGTTGATCTCGTTGCCGATGCTCCAGAAGATGATGCTCGGATGATTGCGGTCGCGGTGGACCATCGAAGCCAGATCGCGAGGCCACCATGCTGCAAAGTACTTGCCGAAGTCGTTGGCGTTCTTGGGCCACAACCACGTGTCGAACGCTTCGTCCATCACCAGCACGCCCAGGCGGTCCGCCGCGTCCAGGAACGCCGGCGAGGGCGGGTTGTGCGCCGTGCGGATCGCGTTGAAGCCGGCGGCCTTGAGAACCTCGACGCGCCGCTCTTCCGCGCGGTCGTACGTGCATGAGCCCAGCGCCCCGTTGTCATGATGCACGCACGCCCCGCGAAGCTTGACACTCTTGCCGTTGATACGCAGGCCCTTCTCCGCGTCGATCTCCACCTTGCGGATGCCAAACGTCGTCGCGATTGAATCGGCCGGTGGCACAGGCTTTCCAGCCTGTGGCCGACTCTGTATCCGCACAGCCTGGAAAGGCTGTGCCCACCTGATTGTGCTGACAAGCTGGTACAGATCGGGCGATTCGGGCGACCAGAGCGCCGGTGAGCGAACCGAGACTGTCTGATCGAAGACGGCTTCGGACTTCGGGGGGATCGTCTGCTTCGCCGTGACCGCGCCGGCTTTCTTGCCGGCGGGGTTCTGCACCAGCGACTCCAGCGTGACCTGCTGCGGTTGATCGCTGTCGTTGCAGACGGTAGTGAGCACGCGAACTGTCGCTGCGGTGCGCGAAACCGTGGGCGTCGTCACGGCGATGCCCCAGGGCTTGACGTGGACTGCATCGGCGGCCGTCAGCGTCACGTGGCGGTAGATGCCCGCCCCGGGATACCAGCGGCTGTTGCGTCCGGAGGCGTCGACGCGCACGGCGATGGTGTTCGGCTCGCCGGGCTTGAGGTGCGCCGTCAGGTCGGCGTGAAAGCTCGTGTACCCGTACGGGTGCTCGGCGACCAGCGTGCCGTTGCACCAGACGCGGCAGTTCATGTACACGCCGTCGAAGGTCAGCCACACGCGTCGCCCACGCCAATTACGAGGCGCCGAGAACGTCTTGCGATACCAGCCCACCCCGCCCAGCGTGAAACCCTGCGAGCCGCCGCCCTCGGCCTGTGAATCGAACGGGCCGCCCCGCACGGCCGGCATGGCCGCCTCGACCAGCCCGCCGACGCCCAAGCCGTCGAAGACGCGGATGGCCACAACGTCGCTGCCGTCGCCCTTGAGCAGCGCCGCGGGCACGTCGTAGACGCGTACCGTGTCGGCGGCACTTTGGTATTGCGGCGGAAAGCTCCCGGTGCCGCCGACCCGCACGCCGTTGACGAACGTCTCGTCGACGTCGTCGATGCGACCGACGGCCATGCGGATGTCTTTGCCCCGCATCTCGACGGGAATCTCGATCCTCCGCCGATACCAGCCGTAGACGTTGTCGTCTTTGTAATCGCTGTGGGTTTCCCAATTGGCCGGCAGTTGGACCTCCTGCCAGGCCGAATCGTCCAGGGCGGGATCTTTCCACGCCATATCGTCGCCCTTATTGAACCGCCACGTTCCACCGCCGATGGCGATATTGCACGACGGCGGCAGGGGGGGCAGGTCTTCGATGCTCCAGTCGTGCGGCAGGTCGACCGTCCGCCAGGACGAGTCGTCAAACGCCGCCGCCGAGGCGTCCGGGGCGTCGTCCTTGAGGAACCGCCAGTCCTTGTCGAACCGCTGAGAGAGGCGAGCAGATGCCCGTGCTGTCTTCGTTGCCGCGCTCGTTCGCTTTGCCATACTGTGCTTGCTCCGTTCAAGCGTCTTCAAATCGGGCTCGAATCGTATCACAGATGTAACCCCGGCCGTCGGAGAAGTTCGCGAAAAGTAAGTGATTACGACTGCCCAAACCTATATTCTGCCGCATTGCAGCACGCATGCGTCGTTGGCGAAAGCTGCGGAGGCAGTCCAATGAAAATACTCAGACGTATCGGCATCCTGACCGGCGGGGGCGACTGCCCCGGTCTCAATGCGGTTATTCGTGCCGTCACCAAGGCCGCCCTGTTCGGCGGCCTGGAGGTCGTGGGCATCCGCGACGGGTATCTGGGCCTGATCGAGGGGCACATGCAGCCGCTGACCTGGCGCGACGTTAGCGGCATCCTGACCCTCGGTGGGACGATTCTGGGTTCGAGCAACAAGGCCAACCCTGCCAAATACGCCGTACCGGACGGGCAGGGCGGCTGGGACATTCGCGATGTGCGCGAGCAGGTCGTCCGCAACGCCGCCGAGGCGGGCCTGGACGCGCTGGTGATTATCGGCGGCGACGGCACGATGAGCGGGGCGGCGGAACTGGTCGAGCGCGGAGTCCGCTGCGTCGGCGTTCCCAAGACCATCGACAACGATCTCTGGGCCACCGAGGTAACCTTCGGCCACGATACCGCCGTGACCACCGCCGCCGAGGCGCTGGACAAGGTGCATACGACGGCCTCCAGCCATCACCGGGTTATGGTGGTGGAGATCATGGGGCGTTACGCCGGTTGGCTGGCGCTGCACGCGGGCATTGCCGGCGGGGCCGACGTGATCCTGATTCCGGAGATTCCGTTCGACCTGGATAAGATCTGCGCGCATTGCCAGTCTCGCCGCCGCGGCGGGCGGGGGTTTACGATCATCGCCGCCGGCGAGGGCGCCATCCCCATCGGCGGGCAGCAGTTTGTCGAATCCATCGTCGAAGACTCGCCCGACCCGATCCGCCTGGGCGGCGTGGCGAAGTATGTGGCCGACGAGATCGAACGCCGCAGCGGCCTGGACAGCCGCGCCATCGTGCTGGGCCACGTTCAGCGCGGCGGCACGCCCACGCCGTACGATCGCGTGCTGGCCACGCGCTTCGGGTACCACGCCTTCCGCCTGCTCCAGACCGGGCAGTTCGGGCGGGTCGTGGTGATGCAGCAGGGGCAGATTACCTCCGTGCCGATTGTCGATGTCGCCAACAAGGTGCGGACCGTGCCCCTCGACAGCGACCTGATCGCCACCGCCCGGGCCGTCAGCACGCACTTCGGCGACTGACCGCCCGCCAGCCGCCGCGACGGCAAGATGATCGGGACGCCCACACGGTCGCCCGGAGCGTTGTTTCGCCGCCGCGGCGGCATTACACTGTTACGTGTTCCGATCGGCCCGGTGGCGGAATGGCAGACGCTAGGGATTTAAAATCCCTTGTCCTTCGGGACGTGTGGGTTCAAGTCCCACCCGGGCCAGTGCGGGGGCTTAGCCATTTGAAAAGATGCCAAGCCGCAAGCGGCGGAACATCTGCTTATCCCACCGGTCTATTTGCTGCCTGGTTGCCATAGCACCAGGATCGCTCCGCCGCCGGGGGCGTCGCTGGGCAGCAGGGTCGCGGTCTGCATCGCGGCCGGCTTGACCTGCAGGCGAAGCGTGTCGGTGCGAGCCATGGACACGGTCTTTTCCATCCATGTGCCGGTCACGCTTACGCCGGCAGTGAGGACGCCGTCAGGGCTGCGGGCCTGCGGGCAGATCAGCACGTCGTAGCCGCTCAGGCCTGTCCCGCTGCGGGCGATGCGGATGCGGTCGCCCGAGAAGGTGTCTTCGACGCTGCAACGTTCAACCACCCATTTGCCATCGGCCGCCCCGGCCACAAGGTCCGCGGGGATGTCTTTGGCGCCGGCAAGGGCGGCAGCCAGCGCGGCGGCGGATTTACCGTCGGGCACCTTCACAATCGCCACGCCCAGCGTCAGCCGCGAAGCCTCCCGCTGCTGGCGCAGCAGCGTCAGCAGATGTTCGATCTTCTTGTGGTTTGATGCCGTCTGGGTGATCACCAGTGTATTGGCATATGCTGCAACCTGCACGTGGTAGGGGTCGTTCCAACTGTACGGCGTGCAGAGCGATTTGATCATGTTGATGAGAGCCTCGACCGGGAAGCCGCCTTCTTCGTCAGAGTTGGATGCTTGGCAATAGTCGATATTGGAGGCGATATTTGAGCCCTGTGTCGTGGGCGCCGAGGGTGGCGTCAGAATCTCCTCCAGTCGCGGCCGCGACTGGCGGACCAGATCCTGCACGTCGTATCGACGGATGACGGTATGCGTGGTGAGATCGTCGCCGGTGGAGACAATGATGAGGTTGCCGTCCTCAGTAAAATCCAGCGCCGCCGAGGCCCCGACACCGTCCAGAACCAGTCGCAGGGCTTGTTCCAGCGTGACGTTGTTCGACTCAAGCGTGACGACGGTGTTCTTGGTTATGCCGGCGGCCGCCAAGGCGTTCCATCGCACATGGATTGATGCGCCTGTCTGATCGCGCAGGCTCTGAAAGACATCCTTCAGGTCAGCATCGTTGAATGTGACGCGAGGCAACAGCTTCTGCAATTGAACTGCCGCGCTCACAGGGGCGCTTGCGCCCATGCTCGCAGGGCGTGTGTCAGCTTGTGGGGCGGGGGCTTGCTGGCCTGCCGCGGGGATCAGCGTGACAGCGGTAGCCGCGGCCATCGCCATCGTCGACCAGAGCCAAATGCCTGTCTTCATTTCGAGTCTCCTGTCTTGGGCCGCCAGAGCACCAGCGCGATACCGACCGGGGCGTCAAGGGGCGTGATGTCCACCAGCCGGCACTGTCCGGCCTGCAATGTAACGCGAGGGGTATAGCTTGCCGCATTCCGTCCTGTCTTGTCCGGCCACGAGGCGCCCAGGGCGATATCAACTTCCACCGCGCCGCCGTGACGCCCTGAAGGGCGCATCACCGCACGATAGGCGGCCGAGCCGGTGCATAGTGAAAGGATCGTGTCATTGACAGCCGTGTGCTCGATGCCGCAGCGGTCAAGCCTCCACGATTGTGCATCGGCCCCGGCCGCCAGCGCCGCGGCAATGTCGCCGCCTTTGGTTAGCGCAGCCGCCAGACGGGTCCGGCTTCGGGTACCGTTGAAATGCACGACCGCCACGCCCAGGTCCAGGGCGCCCGCCTCGTGCGGTGCCCGCGCGGCGGCTATCAATTCCTGCGATCCTTCCATGTCTTGCTGGGGCAGCTTGAGCATGAGCGTCCCTTCCCAGCTCGAACCGCCCTCATCCGAGGCCTCCCAGTCGCCTGTTTGATCGACGATGAGCGTCGGTCGAGCGGGCACGAGCAGGTCATGCACGTCAAGAAAAGCAAGACGCGACGGCGGGGCAGTGTTCCAGTTGGCGTCCCGGATATGCACGATGCTTCCCTCCAGTACGTGGACGGGAGGCCGTCTGGGTTGGGCGACATCTTCGAGAATGCTTTCCAGGGCCTGGGCCACCGTCACGTTGCGCAGGTGCAGATTCACCGGGGTATCTTCGTCGATCGTGAGCTGATTGTAGTGAGCGAAGATGCTTAAGCCGGAATAATCCTGCAGCCATTGAATCGCATCTTTGAAAGGCATCTTCTCCAGGTCGACGCCGGCGATGTTCCTTGCCAGTCGCGACTGCGGCGTTGGCCCTGTCGGCGCCGCGGCCGGAGCCCGCGCGGGCGGCGGGGCAGGCGGGCGGTCATGCCACAGGGCCAGCAGGAACCCGCCCCCGGCGCCGGCGGCCGATGGGGTCAGGTCGATCACCCGCACGCGCTGGCGCGGCAGCAGTTGCCGATACGTATTGCTCAGGCGCATCGCGCCATCTTTGCCCATAATCGTGCCGGAGCAGGCGGCGGTGAATTGAAGGCACTCGCCGCGCCAGCAGTCGGCCCGCAGCAATATCTTGTAGCCTGTCGCGGGCGGAGCCTGGGGCCGCTGGGTATCGCTCTTGGCCAGGGGCGCTGCGGCGCCCCGAGAGGCCGCTATCTCTTGCCCCAGGTACGCCGGGGCCAGGGAAAGGTATTCGATGGTCCAGTCGCCCCGCGCGCGGCCGGCGTTGATGGCACCCTCGAGATCGCGCGCCTCCTGGAGCTTCGCCGTCAGGTCTGCCCGCCGCCGCCCGTCGGATACCCGAAGCACCGCTGCGCCGAGCTTCAGCCGCGAGCGGGCCATCCCGCCGCGCAGACCCGCCAGCACCTCCTGCACCTGTCGGTGGCGATTTGCCGGCTGGCGCATCACGAAGCTGCTCGATGAGGCGTGTCGAACGACCGTGCCGCCGCTTTCGATGTCAGCGGCTGGCCGAAGCGCCAACTCCAGGCTGTACAAAGAGGCGGCCGGCTCGGTCGACGGCGGCGACATGTTGTTGGTGTATGGCCCCGACAGGCCGCCCAGTAACCCCCACCTCGGTTGTGAAGACATGTTCCCGAAGCCCGACAGAGGCCCGCACAGCAGATCGGCCACGTCGTACACTCTCGTGTAGACCGAACTCGCCGCGCTGTCGTCAGCGGGCAGCACGACCAGATTTCCGGCGGCGTCGATGTCGAACGCAACGGGGCCGGCATAGTTGTTTTCAAACAACAACTGCAGCGCGTCGCGCGCCGCGACGTTCTGGAGCGAGAGACAGACCTTCGCATCAGGTTTCGCCATGATGCGATTCCATCGCACGCGGATGCTGACGCCGATGGTCTTGCCTATGGCGGCAACGGCATCTTTGAGGGTGATGTCTTTGAGATCGATTTGCGCAATCGTCTTATCCAACTGCGAGATCATCGCCCGCTGCCGAGGGTCATCGCCCGGGTACGCCTGCTGCGCCGCCGCGGCGTGTGCCATCAGCACGAGCACCGCGACGGCCGGGATGGTCATTCGAACGGGCATGGGGTTAAGGCGTCCTTTCCCGCCAGAGGATCAGGACCACGCTGCCGCCGGCGGCGTCGGGGGGTACCAGTTCCACGATCTCCGCCGCGCGCGCCGCCAAACGCAGGCGGGCGCTGTCGCTGCGGGCAACTGCGCCGCTCTTGGTCTGCCACTGCGATTTGAACACGGCCGTGGCTTCCAGCGTCTGCCCGTCGCGCCCGGCCAGGTGTACCAGCACGTCGTAGCCGCTCTGGCCTTGACCGAGCCAGGACGTGCGTATCTTGTCGCCGACAAAACTGTTCTCGATGCGGCAGCGGTCAAGCGTCCACTTGCCCTCCTGTGCCCCGCCCGCCAGCATCGCCGACATGTCCTTGCCCGCCGCGGCGGCCTGGAGCAGTTCGCGCCGGCCTGCGGCGTCTTTCATCCGCACGACCGCCACGCCTAAGTGCACCCGCGCGGCCTCGCGTGCCTGGCGCAGCGACTCCAGCAGTCTGGCAATTGCCTTGTGCGTTCGGGAAGTCTGCAGAATCACCAGCGTGGTGTCCGCCATGGTAATGGACGTGTTCCCCTGGTCCCACGAGGCTGGGTTGACCGTGCTCTTGATCAAGTCGACCAGTCCGGCCGCGGTGAGGACAGTGTCGTCAGCCTCCTCAGCCAACCTTTCGTCGCGCACAGGGACTCTGTTTTCCCCGCCGGCTTGAACGGGGTGAGGAACGTCTGCAATGTGATTCAGTCCTTGCTTTCGCTTTGGCGGCACGAGCGCCTTCGTCAGGTCGCTTCGAGTGGCCGAAAGCAGATCGCCTGCAGGATAGTTCCTGAGCGTGGTTCGCGTGGCCAGATCATCCCGCGACGAGATCGTGATGATGCCGTCGTCCTCGGCCCAATCCAGCGAGTCCGGGTTTTCCAGACTTTCGAGAATAAGCCGCAGCGCCTTTTCCACCTCCACGTCCTTGACGTCCAGATAGACCAGGGAGTCTCTCTTGATCCCTGCGCCCGCCAGAGCATTCCACTTGACCACAATGTTTACGCCGCTTACGTCGCGGAGAAACTGGATGACCTCGTCAAGCTCAATGCCTTCGAAGTGCAGTTCCTTGATTCGCTCCTTCATGATCTTGTCCAACCGCTCCGCCGCCGTGCGGGCGTCGTGGGCCTGCTCCTGCGTCGCCGGGGCAGAAGTTGCCGCCAGAGCCGTAGCGGCAGGGGGCGGATCTGCCGCAGCCCATGCCGCCGCGCATAACATCGTTGCAACCAAAAGATGGAATCGACCAGTCGCCCCGGAAACGTTCCTTGACAGGAGGCATCTTGCAGCCATCGCAGTTCCCCTTGCAGCAGCAGGACCCATCGCCAGCCCCGGCGGGCGGACTGGCGCTATTATACAACCGCCCTAAACGCCAGACTATTATGCAGCACTTTTAGTATGAGACGCCAGAAGCTGGAAGTTTCTTTTGAGTTATTCCAAAAATTCTGTCTTCAGTTGCCGCCGCGGGTCCTTGGTAGCGGCTGGAGGATCCAGGTCAGGGCGATACCGTGGATGGCGGCTGCGGTGGCCCCGGCGCAGGCCAGGCCGATCAGCAGGGCGACGGCGGGTTGTTGCCCGGAAAGCAGCACGATCAGCAGGAAGGCGCCGAACCCTGCCGGGGCGGCCAGGGCGTTGAGGGTGATCCACCAGGCGGCCCGGGCGGCGTGGCGGCGGAGGATCAGCCACTGGAAGAACCCCGTCGCCAACCCAAGCAGCGCCAGCCAGGTCAGCAGCGGAATCTTTTCGGCATGCACGACGGCGCCGGCTGCCAACCACGCCGCCACGAGAGCCCCCGTCGCGACGCAGGCGCCGACCCACGCCCGCCAGCGCACGGCGGGAAACTTCTTTCGCAGGACGACCCATTGCAGCAACCCCATGATCGCCCCGCCGACCAGCACGCCCAGCGCGAAGCCCGTCTCCGTGTGAGCGGCCATCAGCGGCGCGCCGACCGCACCGCCGATCAGGGCCGCCAGCGTCAAGGCCACGGCGTTCATCGAGATCCACGACAGGTACAGCGTCCCCGGTCGCAGCCCCATGGGCGGCCGCTTCGGCTCGACGGCAAAAGGACGTGGCATCTCGCCCATCAGTGTGCCTCGCAGGGTCCGGTGTACTCAGGATTCGGCTGCGGGATCTTCGCGTCAACCTTCGCCAGCCACTGGTGCAGCATCTCCCGCAGGCGGTTGGCGATGTCGGGCCTGGCGGCCGCCAGGTCGTGTTCTTCGCTGACATCCTCGCGGAGGTTGTAGAGCTCGACGTGCCGGTCTTCGTAAAATTCGATGAGTTTCCAGTCGCCGCAGCGGACGGAGCATCCGGGCGTTCCGCCCTGGTTGCCGTAGTGCGGGTAGTGCCAGAAGATGGCCTCGCGGGGCAGGTCGCCGCCGCGCAGCAGCGGGGCGAGGCTCACGCCGTCGGTGTGCTGCTGCGGCAGCGGGGGCAGGCCCGCCATCTCCAGGATCGTCGGGTAGAAGTCCGGGCTGGTGATGGGCGTCGTGCAGACGCTGTCGGGGCGGGTGACGCCCGGCCAGCGCACCAGCAGGGGGGCTCGCGTGCCGCCTTCGAACATCCAGCCTTTGCCCTCGGCCAGCGGGGCGTTGCAGGTGGGGCTGCCCTCGCTGGTGGCCAGGCCGCCGTTGTCGCTGGTGAAAAACACGATCGTGTTGTCGGCGATGCCTTCCTCGTCCAGCGCCGCCAGGACGCGGGCAATGTTCTCATCGAGATTCTGCACCAGGCCTGCGTAGGCGACATCGGACTGGAACAGCCGCCGCTTGACGGGGCGATTCTCGCGCCCGACGACGTGGTGCATGCGTCCCAACTCGAACCACTGCTTTTTGTCCAGCCCCAGCGAGGCGGCCTTGGCGGCGTACTTGTCGAGATACCGCTGCGGGGCCTGGATCGGCGTGTGGACCGCGTAGTGCCAGAGGTTGAGGAAGAACGGTTTGTTGCCGCGGTTGCGAATGAGCTTGACGGCCTCGTCGGTCAGGCAGTCGCTCAGGAACGTGCCCTCGGGGGCCTCGGGCATGTTGGGCAGCTTCCACGGGGCGAAGTACCCGCTCATCGGACAGCCGATGTCGCTGCCGCCGATGTTGACGTCGAAGCCGTGATGCGTCGGCCAGTACGGCTCCTTGCCCAGGTGCCACTTGCCGACGTGCCAGGTCTGGTATCCGCCGTCGCGCAGAGCCGCGGCGACCGTGTGCTCGCTCAGGGGCAGTTGCCTCACGTACGGCGCCTCGATGACGCGGCCCTTCATCGGGTGCATCCACCCGCCCCAGTCGATCCAGTCCGTCACGCCCAGCGCGGCAGGGTACTTGCCGCTCATGATGCTCGCCCGCGTCGGCGAGCACACCGGGCAGGCCGCGTAAGCGTCGGTAAACCGCATTCCCTGCTGGGCCAGCCGGTCGAGGGCGGGGGTCTCATAAAAGCTGCTCCCCTGGCACCCCAAGTCGCGCCAGCCCAGGTCGTCGATAAGGATGAACAGAATATTCGGCCGTTTTGTGCAAGGCATGTGCGCGACGATACCGGCTGAGGGCAGCGGAGTCAACGCGAGGGCACATGTTGAACTGTCAAATATTCTTTGACAGTTGCCCCCGAGTGCCTTTCGCCTGATTCAGCAGTGACGTTGTGGCGATGAACAGGATGCCGAGCCTTTGCGTATCAATCATGTCGTGACGAGACCGTCTTCGGGTTTGATGCCAAAACGGGGAGCAGGGGCGAGACGCCCCTGCGACTCATGGGCGGGACGCCCATGCTACGGGAATCTCATTGAAATGTGTTGACCCGGCGCAGAGAATAGCCATTCCCGTTGCGCCGCAAGACGGTCGACCCCGCAGGCGCGGCGGGAAAGGGTACAAGCCCGGGATATTCATTGGGTCACGCACAAAGGAATGGCAGACATGGCACGCAAGGTTAAGATGATCGACGGCAACGAGGCGACCGCCCTGGTAGCCCACAAGGTCAACGAAGTAATCGCGATTTATCCGATCACCCCCTCCAGCGGAATGGGCGAACTGTCCGACGAATGGTCCGCCGCGGGAAGGAAGAACATCTGGGGCACCATCCCCAGCGTGACGGAAATGCAGTCCGAAGCCGGCGCCGCCGCGGCCGTCCACGGCGCGCTGCAGACCGGCGCCCTGACGACGACCTTCACGGCCAGCCAGGGCCTGCTGTTGATGATCCCGACGATGTACAAACTCGCCGGCGAACTGACCTCCACGGTCTTCCACGTCACCGCCCGCTCGCTGGCCTGCCAGGCCCTGTCGATCTTCGGCGACCACAGCGACGTGATGGCCGTCCGCCAGACCGGCTTTGCCCTGCTGGCGGCAGGGTCCGTCCAGGAAGCGCACGACATGGCCCTGATCGCCCAGGCCGCCACGCTCGAATCGCGCATCCCCTTCCTGATGTACTTCGACGGATTCCGCACCTCGCACGAAGTGGCCAAGGTCGAACTGCTCGACGACGCCGATATCCGCGCCATGATCGACGAGTCGCTGGTGATGGCCCACCGCGCCCGGGCGATGTCGCCCGATCGTCCCGTCATCCGCGGCACGAGCCAGAATCCCGACGTGTACTTCCAGGGCCGAGAGACGGTCAACAAGTTCTATGACGCCTGCCCGGGCATCGTGCAGAAGGTGATGGACAAGTTCGCCAAGCTCACCGGCCGCGCGTACAAACTCTTTGACTACGTCGGCGCCCCCGACGCCCAGCGCGTCGTCGTCCTCATGGGCAGCGGCGCCGAAGTCACCCACGAGGCCGTCGAGCACTTCACCGCCGCCGGCGAGAAAGTCGGCGTCCTGAAGGTTCGGCTGTACAGGCCCTTCGACAACGCGTCGCTGCTGGCGGCTCTGCCCAAGAGCGTCAAGTCGCTGTGCGTGCTCGACCGGACGAAAGAGCCCGGCGCCGCCGGCGAACCGCTGTACCTGGACGTCGTCAACGCCCTGGTCGAAGGGGGGCGCACGGACATCAAGGTCAGCGGCGGTCGCTACGGCCTGTCGAGCAAGGAATTCACGCCGGCGATGGTCAAGGCGGTGTTCGACAACATGGACGCCGCTTCGCCCAAGAACCACTTCACCATCGGCATCAACGACGACGTGACCCACACCTCGCTGGTGTGGGACCACAGCGTCAGTTCCGAAGCCGACGACGTGGTGCGGGCGATGTTCTACGGCCTGGGCAGCGACGGTACGGTCGGGGCCAACAAGAACTCGATCAAAATTATCGGCGAAGAGACCGACAACTTCGCCCAGGGCTACTTCGTGTACGACTCGAAGAAGGCCGGCGCGATGACCGTCAGCCACCTGCGGTTCGGTCCGCGGCCGATCCGCTCGTCTTACCTGATTGACCGGGCGAACTTCGTGGCCTGCCACCAGTTCAGCTTCCTGGAGCGGTTCGACATGGTCGGCCCGCTGCTTGCGGGCGGCACGTTCCTGGTCAACGCCCCATTCGAGACCGCTGAAGTGTGGGACGCCCTCCCCGCGGCCGTCCAGCAGCAGCTGATCGACAAGAAGGCCAAGCTCTACGCCATCAACGCCTACCACGTGGCCAAAGAGGCCAAGATGGGCACCCGCATCAACACGATCATGCAGGTGTGCTTCTTCGCCCTCTCGGGCGTGCTCCCGCGCGACGAGGCCATCGCCAAGATCAAGGACACCATCAAGAAGACCTACGGCAAGAAGGGCGAGGAGGTCGTGAAGATGAACTTCGCGGCCGTCGACCACGCCTTGGCCAACCTGCACGAGATCAAGATTCCCGCCAAGGCCACCAACGGCGCCGCGGCGCGTCCGACGGTGGCCGACGAGGCGCCGGCGTTCGTGAAGGACGTGACGGCCACGATCATGGCCGGTCGCGGCGACGAGCTGCCCGTGAGCAAGATGCCGCTGGACGGCACGTGGCCGACGGACACGACCAAGTGGGAGAAGCGCAACATCGCCCTGGAGATTCCGGTCTGGGACCCGGACGTATGCATCCAGTGCGCCAAGTGCTCGATTTCGTGCCCGCACGCGACCATCCGCGGCAAGGTGTACGACCCGGCGCTGCTGAAAGACGCCCCCGCGACGTTCAAGAGCATCGACGCCAAGGGCAAGGAATACGCCGGCCAGAAGTGGACCATCCAGGTCGCCCCGGAAGACTGCACCGGCTGCGGGCTGTGCGTCGAAGCGTGCCCGGCCAAGAACAAGACCAACCCCAGCCGCAAGGCGATCAACATGGAGTTCCAGCCGCCGCTGCGGGCGACCGAGCGCGAGAACTGGGAGTTCTTCCTGGGCATTCCCGACAGCGACCGTGGAACGCTCAAGACCAATACCGTCAAGGGCAGCCAGCTTTGCCAGCCGCTGTTTGAGTTCTCCGGCGCCTGCGCCGGTTGCGGCGAAACGCAGTATGTCAAGCTGCTGACGCAGATGTTCGGCGACCGCGCGTTGATCGGCAACGCCACCGGCTGCTCGAGCATCTACGGTGGCAACCTGCCCACGACGCCCTACAGCGTCAACGCCGACGGTCGCGGGCCCGCGTGGAACAACTCGCTGTTCGAAGACTGCGCCGAGTTCTCGCTGGGCTTCCGCCTGACGGTCGACAAGCAGATCCAGTTCGCCTCCGAACTGCTGCAAGGCATGCGAGAGACCCTCGGGGCCGAACTGGTCGACGGCATCCTGGGTTGCCCGCAGACTGACGAGGCGCAGATCAACCAGCAGCGCCAGCGCATCGAGCAGCTCAAGAAAGCCCTCGCCGCCCGCAAGGACGACAAGAGCGCGCAACTTGCCTCGCTGGCCGACGTGCTGGTCCGCAAGAGCGTCTGGGCCGTCGGCGGCGACGGCTGGGCGTACGACATCGGTTACGGCGGGCTCGACCACGTGCTGGCCAGCGGACGCGACATCAACGTGCTGGTGCTCAACACGCAGGTGTACTCCAACACCGGCGGGCAGTGCTCCAAGGCCACCCCGCTGGGCGCCGTGGCCAAGTTCGCCGCCAGCGGAAAGCCTTCGCCCAAGAAGGACCTGGCCCTGATGGCCATGACGTACGGCAACATCTACGTCGCCCAGATCGCCATGGGCGCCTCCGACGTGCAGGCCGTCAAGGCCTTCGCCGAGGCCGAAAGCTACCCCGGCGCCAGCCTGATCATCGCCTATTCGCACTGCATCGCGCACGGGTTCAACCTGCGACAGGGTTTCGAGCAGCAGAAGGCGGCCGTCAACAGCGGCGCCTGGCCGCTGCTGCGGTTCGACCCTCGCCTGGCCGAGCAGGGCAAGAACCCCCTGCAACTGGACAGCAAGGACCCGACGATCCCGCTGGAAACCTACGCCTACAACGAGAACCGCTTCAAGATGCTGGCGATGAGCGACCCCGACCGCGCCAAGACGCTCCTGGCGGAGTCGCAGAAGAACATCCTCGCCCGCTGGAGCTTCTACAAGCAACTGGCGGCGATGGACTATTCGCAGAACGTGGCCAAACCGTAAGCAGGCCGCTTGCGGCGTAGCATCTGTCGACAACGAGCCCCTGATCTTGCGATCGGGGGCTCGCTTTTTTGATGATGCAGCGCTTTACTTTGTCGTATAATGTAAAGCGATCCCATTAAGGAGCCACCCCGTGACTCGAGTTAAAATGAGCAGCAAGAATCAGATGGTGGTGCCGCGGGAGGCTCGTGAAGCCCTGGGCGTTACCGCCGGGGACGAGATCATCGTCGTCCCGCGGGGCAGCACCGTCATTCTGATGCGAAAGCCGCCCAACGTGCTCAAGGCCCTGCGCGGCAGCGCCAAAGGTCTGTATGGCGACGTAGAGGCATATCTGAAGAAGGAACGCGCATCGTGGGAAAAGAGCAGACGGTCTTAGCACGCCACCGGACGATTGCCATCGACACGTGCGTTCTGATCTACTATCTGGAGGACCATCCAGCGTTCGGCGCAGCGGCGGCGGGGCTTCTGGAACAGTTCTCTCGCCCCGGAAGGCGGGTAGTGATGTCCACCATGGCGCTGCTTGAAGTGCAGGTCAAGTTGTACCGCGACGGGCACGACCAGGCGGCCCGCGAGCAATACGCCCTGCTGATGCAGCTTCCGGAATGGTCCTGGGTCTCGCTGACGTATCAGATTGCGGACCTGGCGGCCGAGCTGCGAGGGATTCACCGCCTATCCGTCCCCGATGCTGTGCACATAGCCACGGCGATGACCGAGGGGGCGACGCTCTTCGTTACCAACGATCGGGAGCTTCCGAAGGTCGAAGGTATTGAGTTGCTCATCCTCTAGACATAGCTGGGCGAAATGCGCCTCGGGTGCCATGGCGGCCGTTCCTCAGCCGCCATGTTTGCGGAGGGGCGTTCAGGGACATGGCGGCTGGAAAACGGCCGCCATGGCGCCGGGCTCAAATCAGGGAGCATGGGCGAGACAGCCATGCCACTTGGGACCGCCCGTTGTCTTGCGCGCGGGCGGGGGCTATACTCTGCCCAATAATTCCTGCGAGGTAATACATGCCCTCTGACAATGGCTCGAATGGCAAAGACATACCCGTTGCGGCCGCTCCTGTTGCACGCGGGCGTCTGAAGCGGTTGTTCGAATTCCTGGGCCTCAAGCGAAGCATCGCGGGCATGCTGGGTATGGTCGTCCTGGTGGGCATGGGCGAGCACATGGCCGAGCGCTATCTGCCGCTGTACCTCACGTCCATGACCGGCCAGTACGGCACGGTTGTGGGCGTGGTGCGGGAGACTGATGAAAATAAAAAGCCTGTCCGCAATCTCGTCCTGAACGTCCCTGGCAAGGACAAGCCCGCTAAATACACAGTCGACGATAAGACCGCCGTTACCGTCGTCGATGGAGGCGGCAGCCTGGACGATCTCAAGCCGGGCATGCAGGTGCTCGTCCATCCCCGCGCCGACGGCGGGGCCGAGAAGATCGCCCCGTACCAGGGCCACGGCCGCGAGGCCTTCAGCATCGGCACGTATGCCATGCCCCTGGCAGTGCTGGCGATCGGGCTGCTGGCGGGGCTGGACGATCTGCTGTCGGCGCTGTACTCCTTTCCCGGCGGGTACCTGTCTGACCGCCTGGGCACGAAGCTCGCCCTGCTGGTCTTCAACATGATCTCGATGATCGGATACGTGATCGTCATTCTCGTTCCGACGTGGTGGGCGGTGCTGCTGGGGGCGGCGTTCTTCATCTCATGGTCGGCCATCTCGCTGCCGGCGACGATGGAACTGATCTCCAAGGTCGTGCCCAAGACCAAGCGAACCATGGGCGTTTCGGTGCAGTCGCTGGTGCGGCGAATCCCCAAGACGCTCGGTCCGTTCGTGGGCGGATCGTTCGTTTTGGCCTTTGGCGTCGCCAGCGGGGTTCGCCTGGCGTTTGTCTTTGCTCTGGGGCTGGCGGTGGTTGCCGCGATTATCCAGCAGGCGTTCATCGAGGACGACCGCCCGACGGCCGACGACCTCAAACGCCGTCGCGCCGAGCGCAGCCCGTGGCGCCTGTGGCCGCTGATGAACACCGACCTGCGCGCGCTGTTGACCAGCGACATCCTCATCCGCTTCTGCGAGCGCATCCCCGACGCATTTGTCATCCTCTGGGTCACGCAAAACCTGGAAGACGGCGGCATGTCCATCGCGCAGGCCGCCTTCTGGTTCGGCGTGCTCTCGGTGATCGAAAACGTGACGGCCGTCCTGTGCTACGTGCCCGTGGCCCACTACGCCGACCGCTTCGGCAAGAAACCGTTCGTGGCGATCACGTTCGGATTCTTCACGCTCTTCCCGCTGGCGCTGTACTTCTCGACGTCGCTGTGGCCTCTGGTAGCCGCTTTCGTGCTGCGCGGGCTCAAGGAGTTCGGCGAACCGACGCGCAAGGCCCTGATCATGGACCTGGCCCCGGAAGACCGCAAGGCCGCCATCTTCGGCCTCTACTACCTTCTGCGCGACGTGCTTGTCTCGGTGGCGGCGTTCGGCGGGGCATGGCTGTGGGCGATCAGTGCCGAGGTGAACCTGCTGACGGCCTTCATTTTCGGCGTGATCGGCACAATGTGGTTCATCTTCCGAGGGCGGGATCTGCAGGAACGCTCGCCCGCTTCATAGGGGAAGGGACCAAAGGGACTGCAACGACTGCAAGGGCAAAAGGGACATCGCTGTCGCTGCGGTCCCTGGTCGCTTGGGTCCCTGCAGTCCCTTTGGTCCCTTTCCCTTCGGTAGGCGTCCCTAACGACCGTCCGCGTTTATCGCTGCCAATTCGGGCGCTGGGGCTGGGGCGTAAAGGATGAACCGGCTGCCTCGGCCGGGCTGGGCGTGAATCTCCAGGCACCCGCCCAGCAGTTCCAGGCGGTCGCGGATGCTGCTCAGGCCGAACCCGCCCGTGGTTGTTGGGGGCAGATTCGAAGGATCAAAGCCTGTGCCATCGTCGGCGATCTCGGCCTGGAGATAGTCGCCCGACGACATCAGGCGCAGGCGAGCCTTGTCGACCTTGGCATGCTTGACGACGTTGAAGAGCAACTCCCGGACCGAACGGAATACCAGCAGCGTCACGTCCTGCTCGGGCGACTGCACCGGCTCGAAGACCTCGATTTCGACGGTCAAACCGTGCTTCTCGCCCATCCACTGCCCCAGCCACTGCAGCGCCGGCAGCAGGGCGTTGCGGTGCTGGAGGATCGGCGGGTTGAGCTCTGCCGTCAGCGACCGCGAGACGTCCAGGCATTGCGAAACCAGGGCGCCGATCTCGCCGGCGGCCTCCTGGACGGCAGGATTGCCGCTGCGCCGCAGCGATTCGGTTCGATATCGCACGCCCACCAGCAACTGCTGCAGTTCGTCGTGCAGCACCTCCGCCACGCGCCGGCGCTCGCGCTGTTCGGCAAGCGTCAGTTCCGACGCCAAGGCGCGAATCTGGGCTGTACGCTGCCGCACGCGCTGTTCGAGCTCGGCCGAGAACCTGCGGAACCCCTCCTCGATGTTATGACGCTGCGTCACGTCGCGAAAGTAGATCGCCAGCCCCGACGGCGAGGGGTATGCATGCACCTCAAACCAGCACCGCATCGGAGGATAATACTCCTCGAAGACGGTTGTCTGGTTCTCCGAGACCGCCCGTTCGTATTCGTTTTGGAATCGCGAACCGATGGCCTCGGGAAAGACGTCCCAGATCGTGCGCCCCAGCAACTCCTCCAGGGGTCTGGCGAAGATGCGCTGGGCCTCGTGGTTGACGTACGTGAAGCGCCAGTCCCGGTCGAGACTGCAGAAAGCATCGGTGATGCTTTCGAGCACATTGGTCAGGCGCCGGTGCATCTGCGACAGCGCCTGCCGTGCCGCCCGATCAGCCGAGACATCCCGCGCGATGGCCGCGGCGGCGACCACCTTGCCCTGGGCGTCCTTCAGCGGCGAGACGGTCAGCGACACGCTGATGCGGCGGCCGTCCTTGCGAACGCGCTGCGTCTCGAAGTGCGAGATCCGCTGCCCGCGCGACAGGCGGCGATAGATGGCCGGGAGCTCCTCAGACAGCTCCGGCGGAATCAGGACGCTGATGTTCCTGCCGATGATTTCGGCGGCCGAATACCCGTATATCCGCTCGGCCCCGCCGTTCCAGCTCAGGATCGTGCCGGTCAGGGACTTGGTGATGATAGCGTCATCGGACGCCTCGACGACAGACGCCAACCACCGAGGGTCGTCCATGCGGTCAAGGTTCTGGGCAGGGCGGGTAGGATGTTTGGATTCAGGCATGAGGGTTACCTCTACTCATCATAGGCGGACCACCGCTATTTGCCTGCGGATGACCGAATAGGATATTGCGGGGGCCGCTGCCGCGCCGATAAGTGGAAGAACATGACCGACGCATTGCTTCAATTGAGCGACCACAACATCTTCATCTTTCTCGTGCAGCTCTCGCTCCTGCTGAGCATCGCCAGGGGGCTGGGGTACATCTGCCAGCGATTCGGCCAGCCGTCGCTGCTGGGGGAAATCCTCACCGGCGTGATCCTGGGTCCGACCTTGCTGGGACACCTGGCGCCGAGCGTTCATGCTTTTATCTTTCCGCGCGACCCCATCCAATTCGCCATGATCGACACGGTCGCCTGGATCGGCATCCTGCTGATGCTGCTGGCTGCGGGGATGGAGGTGGACGTCTCCGTTGCATGGCGACAGCGACGGGAAGCCTTGAAAATATCAATCCTGGACGTGATCCTTCCCATGGCCGTGGCGTTTGGGGCGGCCATGCTCCTGCCGGACCGGTACGTGCCCCAGTCGCAGTCGCGGCTGCTATTTGCGTTCTTCGTCGCGACGGTCATGACCATCAGCGCCCTGCCGGTGACCGTCAAGGCACTGCACGATCTGAACATCCTCAAGAGCGACCTGGGTCTGCTGGTGATTTCCGCCCTGACGGTCAACGACATCATCGGATGGATGATCTTCACGCTGGTTCTGGGCCTGGCCAGCCAGTCGCAACTGGCGGTCGGTCCGGTGCTGACGACGGTCACAGCGACAGTAGTCTTCGCCGCGTTCTGTATTCTGCTGGGGCGGCGGTGGGTGGCGGCGGGGATCGCGGCCGTCCAGAAAGGCCACGCTGGCGACGCCGGACTGGTCCTGACGTTCGTCTGCTGCGTGGGCCTGATCGCCGGGGCGCTGACGCACTGGGTGGGCATCCACGCGTTGTTCGGGCTGTTCCTGGCTGGGATCATGGCCGGCGACGCCCCGGCCCTGTCGCAGCGCACGCGGAGCGTCATCAACCAGATGGTCCACGCGATCTTCGTGCCGATATTCTTTGCCACGATCGCGCTGCAGATCAACTTTCTGGAGAACCTCGATCCGCTGCTGATCTTCGTTTTCCTGGTCGTCGGTATCGCCGGGCGCTATGCCGGGGCCTGGGTCGGCGCGCGATGGACCTCCCTGACCAAATGGGACCGCGTGTTGGTGGCCATCGCCCACACGCCCGGCGGGGCCATGGAGATGGTGATGGCCTTGGTGGCGTTCAAGATGAAGCTCATCACGGCGCCGGTCTACGTCGCGATCGTCTTTTCGGCGTTGGCGTCGTCGGTTCTTCTGGGACCCTGGATGGCGTGGTCCATCCGCCGTCGGCGACAGATCAACGTTATTGACCTGTTCCTCCGACGCGCCATGCGGCTGAACCTTGCCGGCCCGACACGATTTGACGCCATCAGCGAACTCTGTGAAGCCGTCGGCCAGCAGGACGACATGCCCGAGGCCGCCGCGGTGACCCAAGCGGTGCAAGCGCGCGAAGAAACTGCCGCGACCTCCATCGGATCTGGCGTTGCCGTGCCGCATGCCAGACTGCCGAAGCTACGCGGGGCTGTGGTGGTGTTTGGTCGATCCGGCGGCGGTATCGACTGGGACTCCCCCGATGGCTTGCCGGTGCACCTGGTCTTCATGATCCTGACTCCCCAGCAGCAGGACGAGCTGCAGGTGCAGATTCTGGGCTCGTTAGCGGCCGGGCTCGAAAACCCCCAGGTCCAGCAGCGCCTCCTGGCGGCCAAGGACGAATCGACGGCATGGGCGATCCTCCGCGAAGTCTTCACCCGCCGGCAAATCCCGGCGAAAACCTGATACGTCCACGAATGTCACGAATGACACGAATGGGACGGGGATAGCCATCATTCCAATCTTCCACTCTTCCTCTCTCCCGTTGTTCATTCGTGGACGTAACTCCCTGCCTCCGTTGCGGCGCAACGCCGGATGACGTAAGCTTGCAGTCGGGGGTTGGACGTGGTATTGTCCGTCGAATTTAAGGTTGGCTGCCGGGCAGGGCGGCTGGGAAATTGGTGCGATGCCGCGACGCAAGGATCTCAAGAGCATCATGATTATCGGCTCGGGCCCGATCGTTATCGGCCAGGGCTGCGAGTTCGATTACTCCGGAACGCAGGCGTGCAAAGCCCTTCGCGAAGAGGGCTATCGCATTATCCTGATCAACTCCAACCCGGCCACCATCATGACCGATCCGGAGTTTGCCGACGCGACTTACATCGAGCCCATCACGCCCGACGCCATCGCCAAGATCATCGCCGCCGAGCGCCCCGACGCGCTGCTGCCCACCCTGGGTGGGCAGACCGGGCTGAACACCGCCGTGGCGGTGGCGGACAACGGCACGCTGGAGAAGTACGGCGTCGAGATGATCGGCGCGACGCGCGAGGTCATCCACCGCGCCGAGGACCGCACCGAGTTCAAGAACATCTGCCTCAAGATCGGCCTGGATGTGCCCAGAAGCGGCGTGGCCCACACGATGGACGACGCCCGCCGCATCGCCCAGGAAGTCGGCTTGCCCGTCTGCATCCGCCCGGCGTACACGCTGGGCGGCACGGGCGGGGGCTTCGCCTTCAACGTGCAGGAGTTCGAGACCATCGCCGCGCGCGGCCTCGAGTATTCGCCCATCAGCGAGATCCTCATCGAGCAATCGGTCCTGGGCTGGAAGGAATACGAGCTCGAGGTGATGCGCGACAAGGCCGACAACGTCGTCATCGTCTGCTCGATCGAAAACTTCGACCCCATGGGCGTTCACACCGGCGACTCCATCACCGTCGCTCCCGCCCAGACGCTGACCGATAAAGAATATCAGCTCATGCGCGATGCCTCCATCGCCATCATCCGGGCCATCGGCGTCGAGACCGGCGGCAGCAACATCCAGTTTGCCATCGAGCCCGACACCGGCCGCATGATCGTCGTCGAGATGAACCCGCGCGTCAGCCGCAGCTCGGCGCTGGCGAGCAAGGCCACGGGCTTTCCCATCGCCAAGATCGCTGCCAAGCTCGCCGTGGGCTACACTCTGGATGAGTTGCGAAACGACATCACCCGCGAGACGCCGGCCTGCTTCGAGCCGACCATCGACTATTGCGTCACCAAGATCCCGCGATGGACGTTCGAGAAATTCCCCGACGCCGACGAGACGCTGACGACGCAGATGAAGTCCGTTGGCGAGGCTATGAGCATCGGCCGTACGTTCAAGGAAAGCCTCCAGAAGGGCATCCGCTCGATGGAGGTCAAGCGGTTCGGTCTGGGCATGGACGGCAACGACAAGTGGCTTGCCGCCCAGCGCGACGGGCAGCGCCTCAAGACCGACAAAGACGTTCGCCAGACGACAGCCGAGGGCGAGTCGGTGCCCGTCGACGAGCACAAGCGCATCATCGAGTGGCCCATCGACGAGGGTAAGCTCACCCGCAAGCTCAGCGTGCCGTCTCAGGGGCGGCTGTACTACGTGCGGTACGCCTTCAAGATGGGTTGGACCGTCGAGCAGGTCTTCAAACTCACGCAGATCGACCGGTGGTTCCTCACGCAGGTTCGGGAGCTGGTCGAGTTCGAGGCCGAGCTTTCCGGGACCGCCGCGGACAACATTCCGGCCGCTCTGATGACCCGGGCCAAGCAACTGGGCTACAGCGACGTGCAACTGGCGACCATCTGGGGCATGACGCCCGAGAAGCTTCGCGCCCTGCGCAAGAAGTTGGGCGTCGAGCCGGTGTACAAGCTGGTAGATACGTGCGCCGCCGAGTTTGAAGCCTACACACCGTATTACTATTCGACGTACGAGAGTCCCATCACGCGGGTTGCGACATCTAATCCGCAATCCGAAATCAAAAATCCGCAATCGTTCATCGACGACGAAGTCCGCGTGACCGAAAAGAAGAAGATCGTGATTCTTGGCGGCGGGCCCAACCGCATCGGGCAGGGGATCGAGTTCGACTACTGCTGCGTGCATGCCGCGTTTGCAGCGCGCGAGCTGGGCTTTGAAGCCGTGATGGTCAACTCCAATCCCGAGACCGTCTCGACCGACTATGACACCTCCGATATGCTCTTCTTCGAGCCCCTGACGCTCGAGGATGTCATCAACATCTGTGAGAAGCTCAACGGCAGGCCGCTGGAGAAACCGGGAACCGGGAACCGGGAGCCGGGAACCGGGGGAAATCCGCAATCCGAAATCCCCAATCCGCAATCCAAAGGCCTCCTGCACGGCGTGATCGTTCAGTTCGGCGGGCAGACGCCGCTGAACCTCGCGCGCGGTCTCGAGGCCGCCGGCGTGCCGATCATCGGCACCAGTCCCGAGTCGATCGATCTGGCCGAAGACCGCAAGCGCTTCGGCGACATTCTCGACGAGCTCAAGCTTACCTGCCCCCAGGGCGGCACGGCGTTTTCGGTCGAGGGCGCCCGCAAGGTCGCCCAGCGGATCGGATACCCGGTGCTGGTGCGCCCCAGTTACGTGCTGGGCGGGCGGGCGATGGAGATCGTCTCCGACGAGCAGCAACTCGACATGTACATGGCCAAAGCCGTCGACGCCTCGACCGTCGGGCGGGGGCACCCGATCCTCGTCGACAAGTTCCTCGACCGCGCGACGGAAGTGGACGTCGACTGTATCGCCGATTACGGCCCGGGCCCCGAGGGTCAGCGGAACCCGGCCGCCCGCGCGGTCATCTGCGGCGTGATGGAGCACATCGAATGCGCCGGCATCCACAGCGGCGACTCGGCGTGCGCCCTGCCGCCGTACTCGCTGCCCGAGCCGATCGTTGCCGAGATCAAGCGACAGACGCTGCTGCTGGCCAAGCGCCTCGACGTGCGCGGGCTGATGAACGTGCAGTTCGCCGTCAAGGACGGCCAGGTGTATATCCTCGAGGTCAATCCCCGTGCCTCGCGCACGGTGCCGTTCGTCGCCAAGGCCACCGGCGTGCCATGGGCCAAGCTCGCCGCCAAGGTGATGGCGGGCATGAGCCTGGATGAACTGAAGGTGACTGAGGCGCCGCGCCCGCGGCAGACCTCCGTCAAGGAGAGCGTCTTCCCGTTCACCAAGTTCCCCGGCGTCGACGTGGTGCTCGGGCCCGAGATGCGCAGCACCGGCGAGGTGATGGGCATCGACATGAACTTCGACATGGCCTTCGCCAAGAGCCAGATGGCCGCCGGCAGCCCGCTGCCCACCGCAGGGACGGTCTTCATCTCGGTGGCCGACGATGACAAGCCGCACATCGTGCCCGTCGCGCGACGGTTGGCGGAGATGGGCTTCGAACTGATCGCTACCGACGGCACGCACCGCGTGTTGACCGAGGCGGGCGTGACGGCCAGGCTCCTGCCCAAGCTCAGCCAGGGGCGCCCGAACATCGGCGACCTGATCACCAACCGCCAGATCGTGCTGCTGATCAACACCCCGACGAAGCGAGGCCCGGCGACCGAGGAGGGCAAGATCCGCGCCTTGGCGACGCGATACCAGATCTCGCTGATCACGACCGTGACAGCCGCCCGCGCCGCCGCCGGCGCCATCGCCGCCCTGCGAGCCAACGCCCGAGAAGACCGCCCCGCCGCCCAGGCCTACGACGTGCATCCGCTGCAGGAATATTTCCCGAAGAAGTGACTATGGAGTGCGGCATCGCTAGCTTCGTAGTTTTTCGCTTACCGAACAACTGCCAAAGCGGCAGCTAAGGCTGCCGGTGCGTGCCCTATTCCTTTGAACCTGTCCTGCGGGAATAGTACGATTAGGTCATGGCCCGCCGTCGCAGGCCAAGAAGGGTTGATCCGTGTCCCTGAGCATCGAGGAATATCTTCGTCCGGAGGTGATCCAGACGGTCCAGCGGTTGGACCTGAAGGCTCGCTTTATCGTCGAGGGATTTCTCTCGGGGCTGCACGGTTCGCCGTTTCAGGGGTTCTCGGTCGAGTTTTCGGAGCATCGCAAGTATTCGCCGGGCGACGACATCCGCCAGATTGACTGGTCCGTCTTCGCAAAAACCGACCGGTTTTACATTAAGAAGTTCAAGGCCGAGACCACGCTCGATTCGTTCCTGCTGATGGACTGCTCGGCGTCGATGGGCTACTCCACCGGCGGGCGGATGAGCAAGATGGACTACGCCATCTGCCTTGCGGCCGCTCTGGGATACATGATGACCAGCCAGCAGGACTCGGTGGGCTTGGTCACGTTCGACGAGAAGATCCGCACGTTTCTGCCGCCCAAGAGCAAGCGTTCCCACCTGATGAACATCCTGGGCACGCTGGCCCGCACGGCGCCGTCGGCCAAGACGAACCTGGCCGCCGCCCTGCACGAGGTGGCCGACCGCGTCCGCAAGCGCGGGCTGATCATCCTGATGTCCGACCTATTGGCCGACACGGAGGAGGTCATCAAGGCGCTGCACCACCTGCGGTTCCGCGGGCATGACCTGATCATCTTCCAGGTGCTCGATTACAGCGAGGTGACGTTCGACTTCGACGGCCAGGTGCGGTTCCGCGAGCCCGAGACGCACGAGAAGATCGACGTGGACCCGCAGTCCATCCGCTCGCGATACCTCGAAGCCATCCAGGCATTCATCGACGAGTACAAGAAGGAGTGCCTGGCCGTGCGGGCCGACTTCGTGACCGTCCACAACGCCATGACCTTCGACAAGGCCCTGCTGGAGTTCCTCATTCAGCGCCAGGCGACGATGTAGTTGGTTTTAGCCTCGCAGCCAGTACCACATCCGCCCGATGTACTCCACGCAGGCATTGGTGCTCTTGGCCAGCGAGTCGGCGCTGGGAGCGAAGGTACGCAGCGTCCAGGGCTCGGGGTTGTACAGCCAGTCAGCGGGGCAGGGCACTAGTTGCTCGCTTCGGAAGTGTTTGCGGAACGCCCCGACTGACCGCGGCATGTGCAGGGCCGACGTCACCAGGGCGATCTTCATGCCGGCCAATTCGGGCATCGCTTCCAGCACCCGCGGGGCGTGCTCGGCGGTATTCGTGGCCTTCTCCTCCAGAACGATCCTGTCCGTTGGCACGCCCATCTTGACCGCGACGGCCTTCATTGTCGCCGCTTCGCTGACGGCCTGGTCCGGCGCGGCGCCGGTGATGACCAGGTGCTGCGCGCCGGAGGCGCGAAACACTTCCACGCCGTAGACGATCCTGGCCAGGCTTACGGCTCCGGGCGCGGCCTCGGGCCGCAGGGCGTTGGCTTGGCCCGCGCCGCCCGTCAGCACGACCACCGCCTGCACGCCCTGAAGCGCCGCCGCGTCGGGGCGGGTGTAGCTGGATTCCAGCGGCCGCACCAGCAGGTCCGCCACCGGCGGGACGCTCAGCAGATACAGCAGCGCAGCCGCCGTGATCAGCAGGATGCGCCCCGCGCGGAACCGCCGGCGCTTTTCTGCGTTCCGGCGGCGCGTCAGCACGAGGCCGATGATCATGGCAATCAGGATCACGCTCAACGGCAGGACCAGTGATTTGACGAGTTTGTAGAACATGCTCAACCCGGCGAGGCAGGGGCTTATTCAGGAATATCTTGCGGCGGAATCCAGACCACCTTGCCGTTCTTCTCGACAACGACAGGAAACCCGAGTTTCTTATGCCGCAGCAATGCTTCTCGAACGGCTTTGCGCATAGCCTGGATAATAGGTTGATATTGACGTAACGCTGCCGACTTGCTCTTGCGGGCCGTCATTCGTATGCCTCCCTGAGTGACTTCCAGAGCACAGCACTTGAAACAGTTGCACTACTTGTCTGAATGGCGGGGGCCGTTGTCGACTTTCCCGCCCCGTTGGGGCCGGCGATGATGACTGCCTTGGGCGGATTGGCGCTCTTGCGGGTCATTCCCACTCGATGGTGGCTGGGGGTTTGGAGCTGATGTCGTAGACCACGCGGTTGATCCCGCGGACCTCGTTGATGATGCGGTTGGAGATTGTCGCCAGCACGTCGTAGGGGATGCGCGACCAATCGGCCGTCATGAAGTCCGATGTGTCTACCGACCGCACGGCAACCACGTTTTCATACGTGCGGCCGTCGCCCATCACGCCCACCGACTGGACCGGCAGCAGGACGCAGAAGGTCTGGGCGGTCTTGCGGTACAGACCGGCGGCGGTGATTTCTTCGATGACGATATTATCGGCCTTGCGCAGGACTTCGAGCCGCTCGGGCGTCACTTCGCCCAGGCACCGCACGGCTAGCCCCGGGCCGGGGAAGGGGTGCCGCCAGACGACCTGCTCGGGCAGGCCCAGAAGTTCGCCGACCTGGCGCACCTCGTCCTTGAACAAGTCGCGCAGGGGTTCGATCAGGTCGAAGCCCAACTCGGCGGGCAGGCCGCCGACGTTGTGGTGCAGCTTGATGTTGGCCGCCTGCCCGGCCAGCGAATGGCCAGACTCGATCACGTCAGGGTACAGCGTGCCCTGGGCGAGGTAGCGGGCGTTGGGAATGCTCTTGGCCGCACGCTTGAACATGTCGATGAACGTGTGCCCGATGACGCGGCGCTTCTGCTGCGGGTCGATCACGCCCTTGAGGTTCGTCAGAAAATCATCCGCCCCGCGCACGGTCGTCAGGTTGATCTTGAAGTGATCCTTGAACGTCGTCTCGACGAGCTCGACTTCGTTGAGCCGCAGCAGGCCGTTGTCGACGAAGATGCACGAGAGCCGCGCGTCGATGGCCTTGTGCAGCAGGGCCGCCAGCACGGAGGAGTCGACCCCGCCCGAGAGCCCGCAGATGACGCGTTCGTCGGCCGCCACGCGCGAGCGTACGTCCGACACGACGGCCTCGATAAACGAGCCCATTTTCCACAGGCCCTGGCACTTGCAGATGTCATAGAGGAAGTTGACGAAGATCTCTCGCCCGTGCGGCGTGTGCGTGACTTCCGGGTGGAACTGCACGCCGTAGAACGGGCGAGTCTTGTGGCGCACCGCCGCGATAGGGCAGGTCGGCGTGGCGGCCAGCGAGACGAAGTCGTCGTTGAGCTCGCGTACCTGGTCGCCGTGGCTCATCCAGACGGTGGTTTCGGCCGGGACGCCCTTGAGAAAATGCCCGGGTTCTGTGACGTTCAGTGCGGTGCGGCCGTACTCCCGCGAGGGGGCGCTGCGGACCTGGGCGCCGAGCATCTGGCAGGCGAGTTGCATGCCGTAGCAGATGCCCAGGATCGGCACGCCGAGATTGAAGACTTCCGGTCGGCAGCGGGGGGCGCCGGTTTCGTACACGCTTGAGGGCCCGCCGGTGAAGATCAGCCCGCGCGGGTTGAGTGCGGTGATTTCGTCGAGCGTAACGTCGGGCCGCGCGAGCACGCTGTAGACGCCGTTTTCGCGCACGCGCCGGGCGATGAGCTGGGCGTACTGGCTGCCGAAATCGAGAATGACGATCGTTTCCGATTGCGCTTGTGCTGTGGTCATCGGGCGCATCTTACGGGCGGTTTGGGGCGAAAGCAATTGGCTAGTGAGCCAAGCGGTTCCTGGGGCGTTTGGCCGGCGCAGCTCTGGGCTTGGGCGGTTCCTTGGGCGGCAGCGGAGGCGGGGGCGGGGGGTTCTCGATCTTGGCTGCCCCGGCCTTGGTCCTGAAGACATGCACGCCATCCGGGGCCGTCACCACGATGGTCTCTCCCACGAACCTCGCCTGCGTGTCCATGCCGTCGCTGCCGAATGTGCAGTAAGGCAGATCGCCCAACTGCTGGCGTCCTTGGTGGGCGCCGGTGGTGCGGTCAAAGACGTCGATGAACATGCGGGCCCAGTCAGGGTTGAACACGTCCCGCCAGTACTTGCCCCAGTCCTCGTAGCCGGCGGTCGTGGTGCCTGAGAGCACCAGCAGCAGGTTACCTTCCTCGCGCAGATCGAAGATCAAGTTCGTCGGCGGTTGCTCGACGCGCGTGCGCCGCGGCAAACGATTGCGCGGCAGGTTATAGACCATCTCCTTGTCGCTTGAAAGGTCGTAGTGCGCCAGTTGGCTGATCGACCGCAGATACAAGCCCGAGGGCGCTGTGCTGATGCCGAAGGCGAACGATGGATGCTGCGGGTACCCCTGCAGGTTGGCGCCGCGACGCCACTTGGCGGCGGCGTCATGGCCGCCGGCGGGCGAGGTGACGTGCGCGCGGCCGTCGCGGCCGACCCAGCGGATCGTCTCGCCGTCGAAGACGATGTGCGGCGGCCAGCCCGGCTCCTGCGGGAGGAAACGCTTGAACTCACGCAGTTGACCGGTGCGGGCATCGAGAACCATCTCTGCCGGAAACGTCCCGCCATCGGGGAAGGAGGCCGCCTGGAAGATCAGGTGCAGCGATGCCTGCTGACCGCCCCCCTTGAGGGTTGCGTGGGCGGGCGGGCCTTGCACTCGCGAGCCTTCCGCCGGCAAACCGCTCCAGAGCAGTTTGCCCGCCGCGTCAACGCACGCGGCTGCGCCGGCGCCGGCGGCAAAGGAGATATCGCCGTTGCTGCCGACGGCACTGGGGACGAATGGCAGATTGACGCACCATTTCACAGACCCGTCGGCAGCGCTAAAGGCGTTCAGACTGCTTCCGGCGGCCGTGACGACGAGGTTCCCCTGCAGCGCCACGCGCCATAGCTGACGGGGCAAGACCCGCTGCCATGCGACATTCCAGTTCGGTCCGGCGGCGATGCGTGCCAGGCGCCGCCCGCACCAGACGACGAATTGGCCCTCGCCCGGGGCAGTGGGCCACATGACATCCGGGCGCGCCATGGGCAGCAGCATGACCTCTTCATAAACATTGCCCGGCTGTCCGGCCGGGCGCGAGGCCATCGCCGTCGCGGGTTCCATCGCCGGCGCCAGATGCAATTCGGCCAGCGTGCCGTCGCGCAGGAGCAGGATTTCATCCGCGCCCGCACCGGGCGGGGCGGCCTGTTCGATGTTCTTGCCCGATGCGGCGGCGATGCGGTGCATCTGGAGGTTCGCCGTGGCGGGGCTGCCTTCCAGGAGGAGCACTTCACCGGCCGCGATGGTTGCGCGCGTGGCGCCACCGGCGGGAAAGCTCCGCTTCCAGAGGGTGTTGCCCGTGGCGATTTCGACGCCGGCGAGGCTCTGATCCGCCGCGGCAATCAATACTCCGGCGGATGTCCCAACGAGACGCTGCGATGGTTCGTCGCTATCCCAGAGTTCCTGGCCGCTGTCGCGGTGGAACGCCAGGATGCCGCTGCAGTCACGCGGGGCAACGAGGATCGTCTTGCCCGCGACGATGGGCGAGGAGCCCTCGCGGCTGAAGTTCGGCGAGAGCATGGCCACCGAGACCGTGCAGGCGTAGCCCCGCAGCCACAGCAGGGCGCCGTCGCGGATATCGCAGCGGGCGATCACGCCCATGTTCGTATTGCAGTAGACGCTACCCTGGCTGATCGTCACCGGCGGTGTTGCTCGGGCCAGGTCCAGCAGCGTGTACGGCTGCCAGGCCAGCGGCTGCTTCCAGATCAGCCGCCCGTCGCGGCCGTCCAGGCATACCAGATGCCACAGAACCGGCGCGCCGACCTCCTTGAGCGGGCCGGCGCCCGCGTCCGGCGGCAAATTGGCCGGCACGGCAAGAACGTATAACCGTCCCTCGCAAATCGCCGGGTGCGACATCGGCGATAGGTCCTTCCAGTCCGCGCGCTGGTCCGTGCTCCAGAGCGTGTTGCCGGTTTGGGCGTCCAGCCCCGCAACGGCCGGCGGCTGAGACGTCAGGCAATACAAGGCCTTTCCATTCGGCGAGGCCGACACGGCGAGGCTGGTCATCACCGGACGTAGGCTCAGGTCCGCCGCGGGATTGCTCTTGAGGAATCGCGCAGCGGCCAGGGGATCCCAGGTCTTGTCCTCGATGCACGTAGGGCGAGTCCACACCGGCCCGGCGCTGTCATCGCGCCAGCGGGCGATGACGCCGCGCCCCACCAGCACCGGTGCGCCGCCGATTGAAGTGATCCCCATCACCGGCCAAGGCACGTGAAGCATGCTGTCGAGCAAGGGGCCGTCGCCCTTGCGCTGCTCGCTGGGCCACGAGGCGGGCAGGCGCAGGGGTTTTCGCGGCAGGCTTGCCATCGCCCGCGGCGGCTGAGAGCTCAGCCCGACCAGCAACTCCTTGAGGATCTCTTGCGGTGCAGCGCTTCTGCCGCGCCAAGTCATGGGCGGTCCGGCCGCTGCAGCGAGTTGCTCTTCCAGGGCCGCCCGGGCCTGCGGCGTGTCTTCCTGGGCCAAAGCTAACCACGCCGCCGCCTGAGCGTGATCGCGAAGCGCTCCAGGCGGTGCGTGAACAAGCACGTCATGGAGCGCTGCCCCGGCGGGGGCGGTGCCGCCGCGGCGCAGGTCCCTTTCGGCACTCTCCAGCAGCAGTTCGTGGACGCAGGCGGCGTAAGGGTATCGGCGGGCGAGGCGGGCGATGGCTGCGGCGTCGCCGCCGTGGCGAAGGTCTTCCACGTGTCGCAACGCCGCTTTGTCCTGCGACTCGCGCAGCGGCGTCACGAACTCGGCGGGCAGCCTCGCCAGCAACTCGTCCATCGCCAGCGTGCATGCGAGGTAGTGCGAGGGCGATTTGTCGAAGGCATAACCCGACGCGGTGCCCAGATCGAGAATCTTCTGGATATCCTCCGGCCGCAGGAGCTCCTTGGTGGCGGGGCTGTCACTACGGAACAGGGCCTCACATCGCGTCCGCAGCTCGAAGTCGCGCGGGAGCGGGTCGAGCTTTCCGCAGGGGGTCATCTCGGCGTCGACGGGCAACTGCCGCCCTCGCTTGCCGCCCAGGCCCAGCAGCGCCGCACAGGCGATCAGCACCAGCAATGTTCGTCGGGTGATCATGGATGGACCCCACGGGCCCATCTGTTGAACACGCATTTCGCGTGGTGACGCCGGAATCGTCTGAACTATTTGCGCCGGCCGAGCATGGCCAAGACAAACGCTGGGTATGCGGGCCGCGGCGCATAAAAAGACCGCCGCGATCTGCGAGAACGCGGCGGTCGGGTGAAGCGGCTGCACTCATTACAAAATCGTTATCTCCTGCGGCGGATCAGGGCCGCCAGGCCGCCCAGCACCAGCAGGCTCATCGTCGCCGGCTCGGGGATCACCGTCAGCAGGATGTCCTGGCCTGATTCGCTCATGCTCAGGGTGCCATCGAAGCTGCCGATCTTCCCGCTTAGATTCGTCCCCAGCGTGCCGCTGATGGCAGCGCCGGTATCAAAGAGCGTGTAGGTGCGCGGCCCGGTGACCGTGCCGGTGAAGACGAAGTCGTCCCAGTTCAGCAGGCCGCTGCCGATGGTCAGCACGTTCGTGCCGGTCAGGGTGACCATGTCGCCCAGGTCGAAGAGCAGTGACCCGGCCGCGCCGCCCAGGGCGCCGGAGATATTCAGGCTGTCGTCGATGGTCAACGTTCCGGCGGAGGCGCCGGGCGAGAGCTTGCCGCCGCTGAGGATGGTCGTGGCCCCGCCGATAATCCCGCTGCCGCCCAGGGTGGCGCCGGAGTTAACGGTGACGACGCCGACAGCCCCGCTGGAGTCGCCGTTGATCAGCAGCGCGCCAAGCGTGACGGTCGTCGCGCCGGTGTAGGTATTGGTGCCGCTGAGGATCTGCGTGCCGCTTCCGATCTTCGTCAGGCCTAGTTTGCCGGTCTGCCCAGCCGTAGCGATGATGTTGCCCGAGAAGTTCCCGTCGGCATCGCCGTAGCCCACCGTCAGCCCAGGGGCGCCGTCTCTGCCGGTTGCGTTACCGGTAATCGTGCCACTGCCATACAGGCCGTTGATGTTCTGGTCTTTTGCGTAGACGTTCAGGCCCATATCCAGGGTGCCATCGACTGTCAGGTCGCCCTTCTGAGAACCGAAGGTGGTGACGCGGTAACGAAAACCAGTCACGGTGGCGCCGGCGCTGATGATCGTGTCGCCGCTGTAGACAACGGCTTCGTTTTCATCAATCCACCCGTTGCCGCCATAGTTTGACTGGATGTCGATCTTGCCTGACGCGTAGGTCAGAGAATAGGCGCTATTGCCCTGGATCATTGTGGCGGGAGCCAATACCAGGTAGTTTCCACCCTCAATGAACGAACTGCCTGTGAGGGTGACTGTCCCTGTGAACGTGCTGGCCGCACTGGCGTATCCTGCCAGCGTCCCGCCGTTAAGTGTCAGGGCGGTAACTACGGCGCTGCCAGTCATGCTCAGCTTGCCGCCGGCGTTGATCTGCAGGGAGCTGCCCGCGAACGTCCCGGCGCCGCTGATCGTGGCGCCGCTATCAACAAAGTAATTGTTGCCGGCAGACGGCGTAAACGTGCCGCTGACCCAACTGCTGCCGTTGTAGTACTCCCACGTGCCCGAGCCCGTGAGGCTCGCGGTTCCCGAGCGGAGGTAATAATCTGCGGCACTGGCGGCCGGAACAAAGCCCGCTATCGCCACAACCGCTAACGCCGTCATCAACGTCCACTTCATAAGACACTCTTCCTTTCTTGACTGGATTGGACCCGCCCGTGGGAGCCGATGCTCCCGTTGCGCCCTGATACCCTGTCACTGTATCACGGGTCTGAAAATGTACAATCCACATATTCATCATTAAAACCGTGGATATTCTGTAACAAACCTTTACGGCAGAGATGGCCGATAGTAGAATGTCTATTCGCGTTCAAGAACACCTCGGAGTATTCAGGAGAACGGACAATGTCTCACGAAAAAGACATCACACGCACCCCCGGCCGGCGGGTCCTGGTGCTGCTGAACTGGTCCAGACCCCAGATCACCCGGGGGACTATGGAATACGCCCGCCAGGCCGGATGGTGGATTGAATCGCCCTTTGTCGTCTGGTGGGGCACCCCGCCCGAGGCCGTGATTCCCTCGCCGGACAACCCGGTCGATGGCATGTTGACGCTGCTGTTCAACATGCCTGCGAGCCTTGCGGAGTTGATGCGGCGTGCAAAGGTCCCGACGGTCAGCCTGTCGCCGGTGCATCTTCCGCGCGTGCTGACGGTCTTGCCTGATGACGACGCCATTGGACGGTTGGGCGCCGCCGCGCTGGTCGAGCGAGGGTTCCGCCACGTGGCCTTTGCCGCCGCGATGGAGCGTCTGCTGGCCAAGGAACGCTACAGGGGGTTCTGCCGGGCTGCCCGCCAGGGCGGAGCTGTGCCGATAGTCCTGGAAATGCATTCGCACTCGGCCGACAATCTTGCCGATCTGGGCCGCCGGCTTATCCAACTGCCCAAGCCGCTGGGAATCATGGGTTTTGGCGACAGTGACGCCGCCTACGTCATGCGAGCGTGCCGGTTGGTCGGCCTGGCGGTTCCCGAGCAGGTGGCGGTGATCGGGGCCGGAAACGATGAGATGAGCTGCGAACTGGCGCCGGTGCCGATATCGAGCGTCCGATTGGATGACTATCGCCACGGGTACGAATCGGCAAAAGTGCTGGACGACCTGATGAGCGGCCGGGCGGCGCCAAAGGGACCATTGCTGATCGAGCCGCTGGGCGTGGTGCATCGCCAGAGTACGGACATCCTGGCTGTCCCCGACGTGACCGTCGCCAAGGCGCTGAGGTACATCTGGCAGAACATCACCAACTCGCGACTGTCGGTGACGGAGGTGGCCGCCTTCGCCGGCATTTCCGTTTCATCCTTGAACAACGCTTTCAAGCAGCACTTGGGGACGCCCATCGGCTGGCAGATACGCCACAAACGCCTGACCGCTGCCATGGATCTGCTGGGCAACAGCCGCCGCAAGGTCAAGGAGATCGCCACGCTGTGCGGCTATCGCGACGAAGAGCACCTGCGCTCGACGCTGCGCGGACGCACGGGCCTGTCCCCCCGCGCCTGGCGAAAGCAGAATCCCGGAGGCGATGGCGGCTAGGCGATCTGCGGGCTCAGATTGCCGGCATGATGTTGCCGCCGCAGACGGGGATATAGGCGCCGGTGATGTAGGATGCCAGGTCGCTGGCAACGAAGGCCACCACGTTGGCGATCTCCTGGTCGCTCCCCCGGCGGCGCAGGGGCAGCGTGTCGCGGTAGGCCTGCGGCGAGCCATCGGCCTGGTCTTCGCTGATCGTCCAGCCGGGGGCGATCTCATTGACGGTGATGCCATGCTGGCCCACCTCGCGCGCCAGCACGCGCAGCACGCCGTCCATCCCGCGCTTGGCTGAGGCGTAAGCGCCTTGGCCGGCGGCGCACTGCATGGCACACTCGGTGTTGATCCCGATCACGCGGCCCCACTTGCGGGCGACCATCCCGGGTACGAACGCCTGGGCCATCAGCACGTTGTGCATCACACAGGAGCGGAACTGGCTTTCGAAGTCGGCCGAGGGCTGATCGAGGATGCTCTTCCAGGGGTACTGGATCACCGCATTGTTGACGATGATGTCGGCCGAGGCGAGCTCGGCGGCCACTCGATCGCGCAATGCATTGATGGCATCGGCGGCTGTCACGTCCACTTGTACCACGATGCTGCGGCGGCCCATGGCCTGGACCTGCGCGGCGAGTTCGTCGGCTTTGGAACGGTTGTTGAGATAGCAGACCGCCACATCCGCCCCGGCGCGGGCGAGTGTCCGCACCATGGCGCGGCCGAGCTGTCCGCTGGCGCCGGTGACGACGGCTGTATGGCCTGAGAGATCAATCGGGATCATGGGCTGTTCCTTTGGAGTGCGGCAGCCTTAGCTGCCGCTTTAAGAGTTTTGGGGTGCGCACCAGGGTTGGAATATGGTGATGAATCAGCATTGCCTGTGGACTGCAATTTCATGGCGTCTTGAGGATATTCGAACAACTTCCAAAGCGGCAGCTAAGGCTGCCGCAGTCCATATTGGCACACTCCATATTAATGTTCCTGTACGCGGTCGAGCAGTTCCTTGGCCTTGAGGACCCGTACGCTGTGGGACTGCAGGACGCTGATGGCCGCGTCGGGGTCTTCGAACCGCATGACGAGCACCGCGTTTCCGGCGATGCGCGAGCAGAATGCATAGAGATACTCGATGTTGATCGAGGCCTGGCCGAGCATCGTCGTGATGGCTGTCAGTGAGCCCGGGCGGTCGGACATATCCACGGCGATTACCTGCGCGAGATTCACGACGTATCCCGCCGCTTCGAGGGCGGCCTTGGCCGTGTCGGGGTCGGGCACGATCATCCGCAGGATGCCGAACTGGGCGGTGTCCGCCAGGCAGACCGACAGCAGGTTGACGCCCGCCTGAGAGAGCGCCTTGCACGGCCGGCTCAACTCGCCGGGCTTGTTTTCGAGAAAGACCGAAAGCTGCATGACTTTCATGGCATCACCTTTCAGGCTGGCAATTGACGGTTGTCGAAAACGCGTTTGGCCTTGCCTTCGCTTCGCTGGATGGAATGCGGTTCGACCAGCCGTACGCCGACGCGCAGGCCGAGCGCGCTCTCGATGGAACGGTCGATGCGCGCGGCGAGTTCTTCCACCGCCCGCACCTCGTCGCTGAACAGGTCGCCGGTGAGCTCGACATTCACCTGCATCTGGTCCAACCCGCCCTCGCGGGTGAGGTGGATCTGGTAGTGCAGCAGCGAGGGCGACACCGCCAGCAGCGCCGCCTCGATCTGCGAGGGAAAGACGTTCACGCCGCGGATGATGATCATGTCGTCGCTGCGCCGGCCGATGCGGCGTATGCGACGGATCGTGCGCCCACAGAGGCAGGGCTGAGGGATGATCGCCGTGATATCGCGCGTGCGGTAGCGGATCATCGGCATGGCCTGCTTGCTCAGCGTCGTCAGCACCAGTTCGCCCTCGGCGCCGTCCGGCAGCGGCTGGCACGTTTGCGGGTCAACGATCTCGGGATAGAAGTGGTCCTCGAAAATGTGCAGCCCGTTCTGGCAGGGGCACTCGATGCCCACGCCCGGGCCGACGATCTCGGAGAGGCCGTAGATGTCGTACGCCTTGATACCGCCGGTGAGCTCGATCTGGCGGCGCATCGCGTCGGACCAGGGCTCGGCGCCGAAGATGCCCGTGCGCAGGGGCAAATTACGAACGTCTATCCCCATTGCCGCCGCCCGCTCGACCAGGTGTACGAAGTAGCTGGGCGTGCAGCAGATCGCCGTCACGCCGAAGTCCTTCATCAGCATGATCTGACGCTCGGTGTTGCCGCCGGACATGGGGATCACCGTCGCCCCCAACGCCTCGGCGCCGTAGTGCAGACCCAGCCCGCCGGTGAACAGGCCGTAACCGTAACTGTTCTGCACGATATCGCCGCGATGGCAGCCGCACGCCGCCAGAGTCCGAGCGATGACGCTCGTCCAGACATTCACGTCTTCCTGCGTATAGGCCACGACGATGGGCTTACCCGTCGTGCCGCTGGAGGCGTGCAGGCGCACGATATCCTCCATCGCACTGGCGAAGAGACCGAAGGGATACGTGTCGCGCAGGTCCGCCTTGACCGAGAAGGGCAGGTGGGCGATGTCTTCTATCCGCGCGATGCTGTGGGGCGTGAGACCGCGCTCCTGCATCCGCTGGTGGAACAGCGGCACGCGGTCGTACGCCCGCCGAACGATCGCCTGGAGGCGCGAAAACTGAAGCTGCCGCAATTCCTCCGCCGGCAGGTAGTCCGGCACGCTGATGTTCTCATTGCCTCGAATCATGAATCATCCTCTGATCGTGTCGCGGGCGTCTCGCCCGCGCGTAGCGAGGGCATCTTGCCCTCGCCTCCCGGTCAGTCGTATATTTCACGCTACGCGGGCGAGACGCCCGCGGCACGCGCGGACGAGACGTTCGCGACACGTCATACTCGCCGGCCGGCTTCGAACGCCCGCAGGTTTTCTTCATGAGACTTCGCCGGCAGCAGCGCCTCGATGGCCGCGTGCCAACTCTTGCGCGGGATCTCCAGCGCCGAGCTCAAGGCCCCGAGCACGGCCACGTTCAGGCACCGCGGGGGCATGCCCTTGATGTCGATCTCGGCGCCCATGATCAACTGGCCGCCGGCCTTGAGGCACGGGCGCGCCGCTTCGAGCTGGTCGACGGCCATCAGGACCAGGATGTCCGCCTCGCCGGCGGGGATCATCGGGCTGAGCACCTGCTCGCCGAATCGCACGTCGCTTGCAACGAACCCGCCGCGCTGGCTCATCCCGTGAATCTCGCTCTTCTTGACGTCGAACCCGGCGTCGAAGGCAGCCTGAGCCAGGATGTCCGAGGCCTTGATCACGCCTTGGCCGCCCAGGCCCGCAAGCACGACGTTCGTCACTGCGGCCGTCATGGCTGCACCGCCTTTGCCGCCGCGTTGTCGGCCGACCACTGCTCGATCTTCTTGGCCGCCAGCAGGCAAGGTCGCCGCGCGACGATCACGGAAAGCTCGTCGCCGGCCAGGCACTGCCGCAGCACGTCCTCGAGCCGCTGAGGATCCTTGATCGGGTCGATCACGTGAACCTGCTTCACACCCAGACTGCGGGCGAGGTCTTCGTACACGACGCGGCCGGTGGCTTTGTGGTCGAGTGTTCGCCCCGTGCCGGGGTGCTCCTGGAGACCGGTCATCGCCGTGATGCCGTTATCGAGAATGATCAGCACGTGGCCGCTCGCCGGTGGATTGTAGATCATCTCCACCAGGCCGGTTATTCCGCTGTGTACAAACGTGCTGTCGCCGATGACGCTGACGATGCGCTTGGCTTGGTGGGCAGGCAGCACGTGTCGCATCCCAAGCCCCACGCCGATGGCCGCGCCCATGCAGATCATGCTGTCCATTGCCTCCAGCGGAGGCAGGGCGGCCAGCGTGTAACAGCCGATGTCGCCGCTGACGAGGCAGTCGAGCTTCTTGAGCGTCTCGAAGACCGTGCGGTGCGGGCAGCCTTTGCAGAGTTCGGGCGGTTTACCCTTGGCCGGCTGCGGCTCGGGCGAGTTGTCGCCGGCCAGGATCCGCCGCACGCGTGGGACGTTGAGCTCGCCGAAGCGGTACATCTCGCTCTTGGCTTCGATGGCGATACCGGCTGCGAGGATCGCGTCGGCCAGAACCGGGTCGCCTTCCTCGATCACCACGCAGCGATCGACCGAGGCGGCGAAATCGCGGATCATTTTCATCGGCAGGGGATGGGTCATGGCGATCTTGAGGATCGACGCCTGCGGCGCCGCCTCGCGGGCGTGCATGAAGCTGATGCCCGAGGTGATGATGCCCAGCGATGTCTCGCCGACGACGCGGCGGTTCAGCGGTGAGGTTTCGTTCCAGGCGTCGATCTCGACGAGTTTGGCCCGCAGCCGCCGATGCGCCGGACGTGCATGCAGCGGGATCATCACTCGCGAGCGATAGTCGCGCTCGTATGTGGGCGGCTGGGGCGCGATCCGTGCGCCGGGGCGCACGACAGTCTTGGAATGGCAGACACGCGTCGTCAGGCGCAGGATCACCGGCAGGCGCCATCGCTCGGAGACCTCGGCGGCCGCGAAGAGAAAGTCGTACGCTTCCTGCGAATCGGCCGGCTCAAGCATCGGCACGCCCGCGGCGACGGCGTAGCGGCGGTTGTCCTGCTCGTTCTGGCTGGACCACATGCCCGGGTCGTCCGCCGAGACGACTACCAGCGCCCCGCTGACCCCGGTGTAGGCGGCCGTGAAAAGCACGTCGGCGGCCACATTGAGCCCGACATGCTTCATGGTCGCCAGCGACCGAGCCCCGCAATAGGCGCTGCCGAGGACGACTTCCAAGGCCACCTTCTCATTCGGCGACCACTGTGCCTTGCCGCCCAGTTCAGCGAATCGCTCGAGGATTTCAGTCGAAGGCGTTCCGGGATAGCCCGCTCCCAGCGCAAAGCCGCTGTCGCAAGCCGCCAGGGCGATCGCCTCGTTGCCGCTGAGCAATAACCGTTCCGCATCGGCCATCGTTCGCCACTTCCGTCAAAAGAAAAGCCCGCTGACATCGCGGGATCCGTTCTCAAGACATAGCGGATTGGCAGACAAAAATCAACGTGACTGAGGCGGAATCAGGGTAATCGCATCTAAATAGTCGGGGGCGCAACATGGGGCGGCATAAAACAACAACGCCGCCTCGATGCGACGGATGCCTTGCAGCGACGCGCACGGACAGGATTCGTTGCCGCTGGGCGATGAAGACCCCGTATACTGCTCCGGTTCGAGGGAGCATGAGTGTCTGCGGTTGATGCGGATAATCCGGCGCTGCGCATTGCCTTGGCGGTTTCGCCGCTGGGGCGCCCGCATGTGGAAGTTGCTGCCGAAAGCGACGCGGCGCCGGCGCTGCCGGCGGCCGTCGCCTCGCGGGTGGAGGCGGCATTTGTGGCCGGGGCTCCACAGGGACTGCTGCATTTGGCGACGGCGGAACTCCAGACACCACTGCCTGCATCGCTGAGCTATGCCCGTGATCTGGCTCGCGACTACTTGGCCTGCCTGTGCCGCGCGTCGGGGCTTGACACGTCTGCGGAACTGCCGCCGGTGGCGGCGCCGCCGGCCGAGGCGCTGGCGTTTCGGCGTCTGCAGGCCCCGCCGATGACGGGGCTGGAATATGTCTCGGGGGAGGCGTTGGCGGCGTGGTGGACGGAACTGGACGAGTTCGTGCGCGGCGAGATTCGTCTCTTCCCGGGCGGGGCGCAGGCGTACCTTCGGCAGAAGAACCCGCTGTGGCGGCTGGTGGGTCGCGTGACGTTCCACCTGGCCGAGAACAAGCGCGACGAGCAGCACCCGTTCGCTTTCATGGCCAGTTATGTCAGCCATCTCTCGGCACAGGGTCGGCTTCAGCATCTTCCGATGGCTAAAGCGCTGCAGGAGTACGCCGGGGCGAAGAACCGCCAGGCGCTGATCGCGCTGCTGTCGCCGATCCAGGCGGCCAGCGAGAAGATCGCCCTTGTGAAAGCGCTGGTGGATTCCGGCGACATCTACCGCCCGCTGGCCTGGACGCCGCGTCAAGCGCACGCTTTCCTGCAGGAGATTCCGGCGATGGAAGACGCCGGTTTGGTCGTGCGCGTGCCTGACTGGTGGAAAGCCAAACGCCCGCCCCGCCCGGTTGTCAACGCGACCATCGGCAAGGCCAAGACAGCGGCGCTGAACGCCGATGCGCTGCTGGACTACAGCGTTGACGTCTGCCTCGACGGGCAGTCGCTCAGCGAGGAGGATATCCAGGCGCTGCTTGCGGACGAGGAAGGCCTCGTGCGGCTCAAGGGGCAGTGGGTGGAAGTGGATCGGGCGAAGCTTTCCGCCGCACTGGAACACTGGAAAGGCATCGAGCAGCGGGTGCGCGACGGCGGGTTGACGTTCTTTGAGGGCATGCGGTTGCTGTCGGGCGTGGGCGCCGGCGACGGCGCCGAAGACGCGCCCCAACAGTCGCTGGAGCAGTGGAGCCGCGTGACCGCCGGAGCGTGGCTGGCCGAGACGCTGGAGGCTCTTCGCAATCCGCAGCGCCTTGATGGCGGCGCCCCGCGCGACCTCAAAGCCACGCTGCGACCTTACCAGCACGTCGGGATGCGCTGGCTCGAGTTCCTGTCGCAACTCAAGCTTGGCGCGTGCCTGGCTGACGACATGGGGCTGGGCAAGACGGTGCAGGTGCTGGCGCTGCTGCTGGAGGTCCGCTCGCGGCGGCAGAGCGGCGAGCCCTTGTCCCCCAGCGTGCTGGTGGTTCCGGCGTCGCTGATCGCCAACTGGCGGACCGAGATCGAGCGATTCGCTCCCTCGCTGGAGGCGTGGGTTGCCCACCCCAGCGAACAGCCGGACTGCATGAGCGACCCCGGCGCGGCGCTGGACCGCCAGGACCTGGTCATCACCACGTACGGCATGGCCGCCCGCCTGGAGTGGCTGCTGCGGCGGCAGTGGAACCTGGTCATCCTCGACGAAGCCCAGGCGATCAAGAACTCCGGCACGCGGCAGACGCGGGCTGTCAAGGAACTTAAAGCCGCGGCGCGAATCGCCTTGACCGGTACGCCGGTGGAGAACCGCTTGGGGGACCTGTGGTCGCTGTTTGACTTTCTCAACTCGGGCTTGTTGGGTTCCGCAAAGGAGTTCGGGCAATACGCCAAAGCCCTCGAGCAGCGGCAGCGCAATTCCTACGCGCCGCTGCGATCGCTTGTTCAGCCATACATCCTCAGGCGACTCAAGACCGACAAGAGCGTCATCGCCGACCTGCCGGACAAGACCGAGATGAAGATGTACTGTGGCCTGAGCCCGCGGCAGGCGGCGATCTATGAGCAGTCGGTCAAGGAGCTTTCGACGTTGCTGGAGATCAGCGCGGGAATCGCCCGCAAGGGGGCCGTGCTGTCGTTCCTGATGCGGCTTAAGCAGATCTGCAACCACCCCTCGCAGTGGCTGGGCGACAACGCCTACGCGGCGGCCGACAGCGGCAAGTTCCAGCGCCTGGCGGACATCTGTCAGGAACTGGCCCAGCGGCAGGAGAAGGCCCTGATCTTTACGCAGTTTCGCGAGATCGCCGACCCGTTGGCGGGGCATCTGCAGGGCGTCTTCGGGCGAGAGGGGCTGGTGCTGCACGGCCAGACGCCCGTGGCCAGGCGTCGCGAGATGGTGGATGCCTTCCAGCAGGAGGATGGTCCGCCGTTCTTCGTGCTGTCACTCAAAGCCGGCGGGGTCGGCCTGAACCTGACAGCCGCGACGCACGTGATTCATTTCGACCGCTGGTGGAACCCGGCGGTGGAGAACCAGGCGACGGATCGCGCGTTCCGCATCGGGCAGAAGCGCAACGTCCTGGTCCACAAGTTCATCTGCCGCGGAACTGTGGAGGAGAAGATCGACGAGTTGATCGAGAGCAAGGTCAGCCTGGCCAACGACCTGCTGGGCAAGGGCGGCGCCGAGCGGATGTTGACCGAGATGAGCAATGACGAATTGCTGCGGTTCGTCGCGTTGGATATATCAAAGACTTCCGAGGTCTGACGCCCAAGAGGTATAATCCGCCGATCCATTGAAAGGAGTTATGGTGAGTTACTACGGCTTTGCCCCTTACGTACCCGTCGCTCGCCGGCGCGCCAATGCCAGGCGGGAAATGGCCAAGCTCGCCAAGAAAGGCCATGTAATCGCGCCGGTGGTTATTGAAGGGCGGAAGATTGCCACCACCTTCTGGGGCAAGGCGTGGTGCGAGAACCTCGAGTCGTACAGCGACTACGCGAACCGCCTCCCGCGCGGGCGCACCTACGTGCGCAATGGGTCCGTTGTGCATCTGGAAATTAAACCCGGACATGTCACGGCGAAGGTCAGCGGATCGAGCCTCTACACCATCGACGTCAAGATCAAGCCGCTGAGCAAGCCCCGCTGGCAGACCCTAGCGCCCTGTGCGCGGGAAAGATCGCTTCGGTGCTGGAACTGCTCCAGGGGCGGCTTTCTCAAGGCGTCATGGAGATCATCACCCACCGCGACAACGGCTTGTTCCCCGACCCGCCGGAGATATCGCTGCAGTGCTCGTGCCCCGACTGGGCGGACATGTGCAAGCATGTAGCGGCTGTTCTCTACGGCGTGGGGGCTCGTCTGGACAAGAAGCCGGAACTGTTGTTTGTCCTACGTAACGTGGACCACCTGGAACTGGTCGAACAGGCGGCCGCGGGCCAATCGCTGGCATCCGCGGCGGACTCGGGAAGCAAAACGATTGCCGACGCGGACCTGTCCGATGTATTCGGCATCGAGATTGATGGATCGCAACCTTCGCCCGTGCCGTCCGTTGTCAAAGGGAAGGTTGAAGATGGAAAACGCAAGAGCAAGAAGGCGACGAGCCGTACCAAGGTCACGAAGAAGCGAGTGAAGGCCAAGCGGAAGGCACGGAAGGACTAGTCAGTCGCGGATATGCACCACGCTGGCGTCGATGGTCAGGCGGCCTTGGGCGAAGAGCGAGATAGCCTTGGGATACGCCTGGCATTCGGCTTCGAAGACCCGCGCGGCCAGGGCGTCTGGAGTGTCGCCTTCTTCGACGGGCACGCATTTCTGCACGATGATGGGGCCGCGATCGTACTCGTTGGTCACGAAATGCACGGTGCAGCCGGAGACTTTGCACCCGGCGGCCAGCACCGCTTCATGCACGTGGTGGCCGTACATTCCGTGGCCGCCGAAGGACGGCAGCAGGGCGGGGTGGATGTTCATGACGCGCCCCTGGTAGTGCGGCGGCACGTGCCAGAGTGAGAGGAAGCCGGCTTGGACGACAAGGTCGACGTTGGCGGCGTCGAGTAGCTTGCAGATTTCGTCGGAGTACGCCTGCACATCGGGCATCTGCTTGTAGGGGATCAGGTGCGTGGGGATCTTCGACTGCTCGCCCAGGGCGATGCCGTTGCACGGGCGGCTGGCGATGACGACGACAACCTGGGCGTTGAGTTCGCCGCGGCCGATGCGGTCGAGAATGTTCGTCAGCGTCCGCCCGCCGCCGGAGAGAAGCACTCCGATGCGGATGCGGTTTGAACTGTCCTGTCGCGTATTCACGACAGGATTAAACAGCAAACGATGCTGCGCTGCAAGCGGCGTGGCGCGGGAACTACTTCGGTTCCTTTTTCTGGGCGTCCTTGAGGGTCTCTTCGGTGTAGTTCCACCCGGCGCGGCGCCCGATACGGAAGGTGCTGTCCTTGATGGGCGTGTCGAGGATCTTGATGTTGTTGAACAGGGCCGTCACCTCATTGCGGGCGTGATCGAGCGAAACGATCTTCACCGGCAGGTTGCGAGCCGGGTCGATCCACATCTCCAGGCGCGTGAAGGAGAGGTTCTTGGCCTGGTCCGCCCGGGGCATCAGGCGCAGGTATATGGTGCCTGCCGGTTCGCCGGTGCGCAGTTCGCGGGTGGTAGCGTCGAAAAGCTTCACCACGTCGGCGGCCTGCTGACCGAACGGCATGGGGAAGGGGCTCTTGCCCAGTTTCAGCGGTTGGGGCTTTTCGCCCTCGGCGACGACTTCGACGCAGTTGATCGTCTTGGTTCGTCCGCGCGCGAGGCAGAACCATCTGCCATCGAAGGCGTAGTCGACTTCTTCCTTGGCGGCAGGGCCCTTGCCTTGCGCCAAGGTGCGGAAGTTCACGCGGAACATCGCGCCCTTATCGCCGCTTTCCTTCTGATACAGCACGTTGCCGGTTCGGACCTCGGTGTCGCCGAGCTTGCGGTTGAGAACGGTGTAGTTCAGGTCGCATTCGAGGGCAGTGTAGTCGGCTTTCTCCAGCATCTGGAGAACGGCCATGGCTCGCGGATCGGTGGCGCGCGTCGCCGGGGCCGAGGCGGGTCCCGCGGCGGCCTGCTGGGCGGCGGAGGGGCGCGGCGAGGCGGCGAAGGCGGCGATCAGCGCCAATGCCAGCGACACGATTGCAATGCGATTGATCATCAGAGGGTCTCCCGGGTTATTCGGCGGGCGGGCCGCCACAGCAGCGACTTCATCAGCTTTAATAATACCATTACGACCGCGGCCGCCAAAAGGCTTACAGGCGCGATCCACCCGAGTTCCTTGCCGAGAACGAAGGTCACGGCGGCGATGACGGCGTAGCGGATAAACCGCCCGACGAAGTTGCTGACTGCGAAGGGCACGCGCGGGTAGGCGTCGGCGACGGCAAGGATGCGCGCCACGTCGATGGGGATCGGTGCGATATTGAACAGCACCAGCAGTCCAAAGGGCGACTTGGCGAACCATCGCGAAGCCTTTTCGTACAACCGCGTGGAGCGGATTCTCGCGACGCGCCTGCTGCGGAAGATGAGCATGTAAATATGGTAGTCAGTCAGGTTGGCAACCGTCGAGCCCACGGCGCCGAGAACGCTTACCAGCAGCACCGTCACCACCAGGGGCAGGGCGTACGCGTCGTGTTGCGGCCCCAGGACAGCCGGGGCGAGTCCCGCCTGCTGCATCGCCAGCAACGAGGCGATGATGTTGACGTTCAGCGGAACGAACGTGCAGGCCACCGACACGTACAGCAAGTAGATGGCCAGCTTGAGGTCCCAGTCCATGGCGCGGAACTGCGTCGCGGCCCAGGTTTTGATCTGCACCCACGAACCGCCGGGCCATCCTGGCCAGGACCATTGCGCGTGACAGGCCACCAGCGCCACCAAGGCGAACAGTGCGGCCACCCACATGGCGTAGAAGACGAACCACCCCAGCACCGGCGGATGGGCGGTCCCGTCAGGGAGTTTCAATGATGCGTCCATCTTTCATCCCCACGACGCGGTCGGCCGCGGCGGCCGCCTCTGCCGAGTGCGTGATCATCACGATGGTCTGGTTCTGTTGGCGGTTGATCGTCTGGAAGAGTTTCAGCAGCGCCTCAGCGTTGGCCGAGTCGAGGTTGCCCGTCGGTTCGTCGGCCAGCAGCAGCTTGGGGCGGTGCGCCAGGGCTCTGGCGACGGCGACGCGCTGCTGCTCGCCGATCGACATCTGCGAAGGCTTTCGCCTCGCGACGTGCGAGATGTCCAGGGCCTCGAACAGTTCCGCCGCCCGCCCGTCGCGGGCGATCCCGCGCACCTTGAGCGAGATGGCGATGTTGTCCGCCGCCGAGAGCGTTCCCAGCAGGTTGAACCGCTGGAAAACAAACCCGATATCCTGCCGGCGGCGTAGTGTGCGGGCGGCGTTGGCGGTCGGCACGGGCAGCCCGTCCAGCAGCACCGTGCCCTCGTCGGGCACGGCCATCAGCCCCAGCACGTGCAGCAGGGTGCTCTTTCCGCAACCGGAGGGTCCCATGACGGCGATGAACTCCCCGCGTCGCACGTCCAGGTCCAGCCCGCGCAGCACGTCGGTTCGGGCGGCGCCTTTGCCGAAGCTCTTGCGCAGCCCGCGCCCTTCCAGGATGTAGTCGCCCGTGCTCATTCCAGTGCCAAGGCCTCGATCATGTCCACGCGTGCCGCCCGCCAGGCGGGGTACAGGGCGCTGATGGCCGCGCCGGCCGCCGCGGCGACCAGGGCAATAGCGATCCACTGCCAGGTGATGGTGATCGTCATCAGCGGGAGGAATCGCTCGATGGCCAGCTTGACGGCAAAGCTCAGGGCGATGCCGATGATCGCTCCGCCGGCCGCAAGCAGCATCGCCTCGCCCAGCACCTGTCGCAGGATAAACGCCCACCCCGCGCCGCAGGATTTGAGGATGGCGATCTCGCGCCGCTGCTGGAGCACCATCGTGTACAGCGTGATCATGGTGAACAGGAATGCGATTGCCACAGCGATCCCGTTGACGATGTTGATGTACGTGAACATCATCTTCCACGTGCGCAGCAGCATGCCGCGGTATTCGCTGATGCCCTTGACGTCGTTCTCGACAGTGGCCTCGATGGCCCGCGCCGCCGGCCCCGCGTTGACGCCGCGCTTGAGCTTGATGAAGATCAGCGTGCTGCGAGAAATGTTGCCGCTGCCGAAAAGGTACTGCGCCGTGCGGCGGGGCATGAAGACCCGCGTCATCGCCCCGGCCGGCACGATCCCCGTGACCGTCCATTGATGATTGGCGCCCGAGACGACATCGCCCACCCGGTAGCCCTCGACGGCCGCCAGACGCTCGTCAATTACGATCTCCAGCCCGTTGTGCTGCGGCGATGACAGGTCGGCCGGTTCGATGCTCAACTCCTCCGCGCGCTCAGTCAGGAGCTGCTGCTCGATCCACGCGGCGAAGCGGTTGTCGCGGTCGAAGAGGCGCCCTGCCGACAACCGCCGCCCGCCGGACAGCATGTCCCACTGGTGCGGGTCCACGCCGGCGACCATCTGGTTCTGGCGGCCGAACTTGACGTTGTCGGTGAAGACTGGAACGGCCCGCTCGACAATGTCGCCATGAGAGGCGAGGATGAGGCTGACCAGCTTGTCGCTCAGGGCCGAGCCGGACTTGTTCACGGCGTTGTCGCCCCAGCCTCTGGGGAAGACGATCAGATCGGCATCGACGGATTCCCATCGGTCGGCAACTTCGCCGACGGTGCCGCTGGCCAGCCCCGCCAGGGCGATCAGCATGCACACGCCCACGCCGATGCCCAGCGCCGACAGGACGCTGCGCAGCGAGTGGTGCAGGATGTTGGCCAGGGGCAGGTAGATCATGTGCGTCCCACCACGGAGTTCGAGCCCAGCAGGGCGGGCAGTTCGGCCAGGCTGGCGATGACGTGGTCGGCCCGATGGGCGAAATCGGGACGGCGGTCCGGGGCCAGCAGGACCGCCACGGCCCCGGCGGCCTTGGCGGCGATCAGGTCATAGAGGAAATCGCCCACGCAGATAGTGTAGTGCGGATCGATGCCGAGGTTACGGCAGGCCAGCAGAATCCCGTCGGGCTCGGGCTTGATCTTTGCGTCCTCGCGCGACATCGTCAGGTCGAACGCCAGGTCGGGGAAGCGCCCCAGGACGGTGCGCATCGCCGCGGCGGTGTTGCGGGTCAGCAGGGCGGTCTTGAGCCCCGCGGCGCGAATCCTTGCCAGCGTCACGGCGGCCCCGGGCATCAGACGGGCTCTGCGGGCAACGTCCAGCTCCTGTGCCTCCAGCCAGTCCGTGGCGTGCTGGCGACGGGGGGCGGGCATGGCGGCGATGGCCTCGATGATTCCCTCCTCGGCCGCGATATCCAGCCGCGCGCGGATGGCGTCGAAATCGAGCAGCGGCTCGACGATCGTGCCGTCCATGTCGAAGATCACGCCTTGGCAGGCCATGTTGCTCGCGCCGTTCATCGTCTGTCCAATTTACCCGCTGGAACGAGTGTTTAACATGATAGATTCTCAAGCTACAATGCCCTGGGTCATGAAGACGGACATCATCCATCACGACAGCCACGCTCAGATCGACCAGGCCGCCCTGCAAGGCGTGCAGGTGCTTCAGGCCGGCGGGCTGGTGGGCTTTGCCACCGAGACCGTCTACGGGGTGGCCGCCCTGGCGACGCTGCCCGACGCGATGGAGCGCCTTCGCATTCTCAAGGACCGCCCCAAGCGCCCCTTCAGCGTCCACATGGGCTCGCCCCAGGACCTGCGGCGGTACGTCACCGACGTGCCGCCCGACGCCCAGCGACTGATCGACCGCGCCTGGCCGGGTCCCGTTACGCTCGTGCTGCCGGCGGGGTCTCGTCTGGCCGATGGCTCCCTGCAGGAACGCGGGCTCTACGACGTCCTGTGCAGCGAAGGGACGATTGGCCTGCGCTGCCCGAGTTCAGCGCTGTCGCGGCGGATGCTCTCGCTTGCGGCTGAGCCGGTGGTGGCCTCGAGCGCGAACCTGGCCGGCGGGCGGTCGGCCACCACGGCCCAGGACGCGCTGGAGACCCTCGACGGAAGAATCGACCTGCTGATCGACTCCGGGCCCACTCGCTACGCCAAGGATAGCACCATCGTGCAGTTCTCATCCGCCGGCGGATGGAAAATGTTGCGAGAGGGCGTCGTGGACGAGGCGACGCTGGCCGAACTGACCAGCCGAACGATCCTGTTCATCTGCACGGGCAACACCTGCCGAAGTCCCATCGCCGAGGGCCTGGCCAGGATGATGCTGGCCGCAAAGCTCGGCTGCCGCTGCGAGGAACTCCCGCGCCGCGGCTATCGCGTGCTCTCGGCGGGCATCGTGGCGCCCGATGGCGCGAGGGCGACGCCCGAGGCGATCGACGCCGCCGCCGAACTCGGCGCCGACATCTCCGCCCATCGAAGCACAAGTTTGACTGGCGAGCTGGCCTCGTCGGCCGATATACTTCTGTGCATGTCGCCTATGCACGTGGACGAGGTTCGCCGCATCGCCCCGTCTGCCGTGAGCCGCACCGAATTGCTGGACGAAGACCAGCCGGTTTCCGACCCACTGGGCGGTGGGTCCGGTACATACCGCCAGGCGGCGCGGCAAATTGCCCGGGCGTTGGCCCAGCGCCTGGAAAAAGGACAACTATGAAAATCGCCATCGCCGCCGATCATCGCGGTCATGCCGTCAAAGAGATGGTCGCAGTCCTGCTGTCCGAACTCGGGCACGACGTCATCGACATGGGAACCAACAGCTCCAAACCCTGCGACTATACCGATCTGGCGTATCCGGCGGCCGTCGCTGTGGCCCAGCACCAGGTCGAGCGCGGGATTCTCGTTTGCGGAAGCGGCATCGGCATGACCATCTCGGCCAACAAGATCCACGGCATCCGCGCCGCCCTGTGCCATGACGAACTGACCGCCCAGATGTCGCGGCGGCATAACGACGCCAATATCCTCTGCCTGGCCAGCGACGTGCTCGGCGACGAACTCATCCGCCGGATCGTGATCGCCTGGCTCGAGACGCAGTTCGAAGGCGGCGGTCGCCATGAACGCCGCGTGCGCAAGCTGGGAATGATCGAAGAAGGCAAAGACCCCACCCAGTACGACCCCAACAACGGTCTGCAGGGCGAGGCGTAATCTAAGAGCCCGGGGACGGGGAGTGCGGGGCCTCGTCCTCGTCGTCGGTTGTTTCTTCTTGGAGAATTGCTCAGCTCAGGACTGCGGCAGTGCGGCGATGGCGGCGTCGGGACCGATGACGACCATCAGGTCGCCTTCGCGGATGGCCGTGTCGGGCCCGGGGGCGGAGATGACGGTTTCGCGGGCGACGGCGTCGCCCTCGCCGGGCGTGGTGCGGCGTATCGCCACGGCCAGCACCTTGTGCTTCTTGGACAAATCCAGTTCCGCCAGCGTCTTGTTCCAGAAATCCCTGGGGGCGGTCACCTGGGCGAGGCTGAAGCCTTCGGCGATGGCGAAGCGTTCGAGCACCGACGGGGCCAGCAGTCGCCCGGCCCAGCGTTCGGCGGATTCTTCCTCGGGACTGATGACGCCGTCGGCGCCGATGCGGGTGAGGATATCGGCGCGGATGCGCGAGGTGGCGCGGCTGATGACGCGGGGCACGCCCAGTTGTTTGAGGATGACGGTGGTCAGGGCGCTGGACTCGAAGTGCGTCCCGATGCCCACGACGGCCACGTCGACTTTGTCGACGCCCTGGGCGATCAGCGCCTGCTCGTCGGTGCTGTCGAGGCTGACGGCGACGGCGACAATGTCTCGCACGTCGTCGACCAGGTCGCGGCTCTTGTCGATGGCGATGACTTCGGCCCCCGCCTCAGCCAGGCGGGTGGCCAGGCTCTTGCCGAACAGTCCCAGTCCGATGATGGCGAATCGTTCCATGATGTCATCCGATAATAACGTTTTCTTCCGGGTAAGAGTAGTCCGCGTGCCTCAGGCCGCTCGTCAGCGCCAGCAGCAGCGTCAGCAGCCCAACGCGTCCGACGAACATGGCCGCGATGAGAATGCCCTTGCCCGCCTCGGTCAAAGGCGCGCCGGGTCCTGAAACGCCGGTGGTCAGACCGACCGTTCCGCAGGCGCTGCAGGCCTCAAAGAGCAGGTCGACGAACTGCGACGCCGGCTGAGCGACGCACAGCAGCAGCGTCACCAGGCCCACCAGCGTCATGTACAACGTGGCGGCGGTGATGGCGCGGCGCAGCAGTTGGGCCGGGATGCTGCGGTGGAACACTTCGAGCTCTTCCCGGCGGCGCATGGCGCAGTAGACGGCCACGAACAGCATTGCGACGGTGGCCGTTTTCATGCCGCCGGCGGCGCTGGCGGGGCTTCCGCCGACGATCATCAGCGCGCTCATCCAGAACTTTCCGGCGTTGTTGAGCTTGGCCATGTCGATGGTGTTGAAGCCGGCCGTGCGCGCCGAGACGCTCTGGAACAGTGCGGCGCCGACGCGACCGAGCGGTCCGGCGCCGTCCCAGTCATGCTGCACCAGCAGCAGCACGCCCGCGCCGCCCAGCAGCAGGACGGCGGTGGTCGCCAGGATCAGGCGCGAGTGCAGCGTCAGGCGTGCCCGGGCTCCCGCGCGCGTCGGGCGGCTCATGAGCCTGCCCGCGCGGTCGCGCAGCCAGCGGGACACGTCCATCAGCACCGGAAAGCCCAGCCCGCCCAGCACGATCAGCGGCGCCAGCACCCCCAGCACCTGCCAATGGGCCCGCAGAGGCAGGGCCCAGCCTTGCGAAACCCCCGTCCGCAGGCTGTCGCTGTACAGCGAAAACCCCGCATTGCAGAAAGCCGACACGCTGTGGAAGACGCTGTCCCAGAGGGCTTTACCCGCGGCGGGCGCGCCGCCGCCGTGGGCTGCGGAAAACATCGGATACAGCACCGCCGCCCCGACGCACTCGATCGCCAGGGTCACCAGCACCACGAACAGAGCCATCTTGCGAAGGCGGCCGACGTCGCTGCTGGAGAGCATCTCGCCCAGCACGCCGCTGCTGCGAAGGGAGAGGCCTCGCCGGCCCACCAGGCCCAGCACCGTTCCAAAAAGCATGATGCCCAGCGCCCCGGTCTGGATCAACGCCAGGATCACCCCCTGGCCGAAGGGGCTGAAGTCCGTCCCGGTGTCTTTGACGATCAGCCCCGTCACGCACGTGGCGCTGACGGAGGTGAACAACGCATCTATGTAGGACAGGGGAGCGGCAGTTTCGGCCCGGGCCGTCGGCAGCATCAGCAGACCCGACCCCAGCAGCGACAGGCCCAGAAAACTGCCCGCCAGCAGCACCGGCGGGGCGATCCCGCTGGCGGCGAAGCGGAGGTTCAGGCTCGCCCCGCGCGCCAGCAGCGACGCCAGAAGGTAAACCTGCGTGATCACCAGGTACAATGTGCCGGCCGATACGATCGCCCGCGGCGAGTTGCCTAACCATGCCGCCACGAGCATCCCGGCCGCGGCAAATCCCATCAGGATGAAATCGAGCATCTTTTCGCGCAGGTAGGCGCGGCGATTGCGTGCCAGGAACAGGCGGGCCAGGCGGTCGAAAACGAAGATCGCCACGATGACCATGCCCCACAGGTGAAGCAGATCACGCCCGACCGGAAGCGGCGGGCGGAATCCATATTCCAGCACCAGCACCGCCACGGCGCCCGCGGCGGCCAACGCAAGCACGATGTTCAGCCCCAGCAGGATCGCGCCGTGGCGCTGCGGGACGGGGGCAGCGAGTGATGGGCGATTCATAAGAGGAATGCTAGCCGACATGGCGGTCGGAGGCAACAGCGCGTTGCCTCGTCGGCAGGCGTTCAGGCGATAGCGAGTGGTTCAGGTTTCTGGGTCGCGCCGATGCGACGCAGCAGGATCGTCAGCAGGCCGATCCGACCGGCGATCATGGCCGCGGTTAGGATGAGCTTTCCGGACTCGTTGATCCCTGTCGAGGGACCGGTCAGCCCGGCGGACAGCCCCGTGCTCGTGCAGGCGCTGCAGGCCTCGAAGAGCAGGTCGATAAACAACTGGCCCTTCGGCTGGACCATGCACAGCAGGATCGTCGTCGCGACGATCAGCAGGACAAAGAAGATCGCCGCCAGCAGGGCTGCCGACAGCAGTGGCGCCGCCGCCCCGTCGAGAACCGCCCGATCATCGCGCCGCCGCAGATATCCCCATGCCGCCGCCAGCAGCACCGCCAGCGTGACCGTCTTCATGCCCCCGGCCGTTCCGCCGGGGCTGCCGCCGATGGTCATCATCCCGCACAGCCAGAACTTGCCGGCGTCGCTGAGTTGTGAGACGTTCAGGACGGTCAACCCGCCCGTGCGCGCCGTGGCACTTTCAAACACCGAGTACGCCAGGCGCTGGGGCGGCGTCAGGGTGTTCCAGTCGCTCTCGGAGGCGCCGGCGGTGTTGAAGCCCGCGTGGCGCCCAACCGACTGGCCGGCGGTGTCGGCTCGCTGGATCAGCAGCAGCCCGCACGCGCCCCCGATCAGCAGCAGCACGCTGACGGCGATCACCAGTTGGCTGTGCATCGCCAGTTTGCCCCGCAAACCGCCTCGCACCCATCGCCCCAGGTCCAGCAGCACCGGCAGGCCCAGCCCGCCCAGCACCGCCAGCGGCGCAATCACGCCGGGCACTTGCCAGTGCGACCGAAGCGGCTGCTGCCAGCCCTCGGCCACGCCGGCCGTCAGGTTGTCGCGATACGTCGAAAATCCGGCATTGCAGAACGCGCAGACGCTGCAATAGATGCTGTCCCACAGGGCCTGACCTTCGGTGGGCAGGTGGGCGCCCTGGCGGGCGGCGAACATCGGATATAACAGCACGACCCCCAGCGCCTCCAGCGCCAATGCCACCAGCACGACCGAGGCGCCCAGGCGGCGCAGGTCCCGCGAACCGGCCACCCGCTGCGGCGCGATGACCCGCATCACCAGCAGCGTCGCAAAGAACATCATTGTCAGACCGCCGCCCTGAACCAGCACCAGGATCACCCCCTGGCCCAGCGGCGTGAAGTCGACGCCGGTGTCTTTGACAACCAGGCCGACGTCGCAGAATGCGCTGGCGGCCGTGAACAACGCGTCGCTGAAGAAGAACCTCGACTTTTCGCCCGTGGCGGCCGGCAGCATCAGCAGGCCCGCTCCGGCGACGATCGCCGCCAGGAAGATCGTTACCAGCGTGGCCGCGGGCGAGGCGCGGCCCTGGCCCAGGCGGCGGATGGTCCACGAGGCCAGCAGGCCCGCCTGCGTGATGATCACGTACAGCAGGGACAGCGCCAGGACCGGCCAGAAGTCCTCGCCGCGCAGACTGACAATGATGGCCGCTGCGGCGGCCGCCACGATCAACAGCAGGTCGATGCTGTTTTCTCGCAGGGCGGTGGCGTGGTCGCTCGTCAGCACTACGCGCAGCAGGCGGTCGAAGACGAACACGCCCAGGGCCGCTACGGCGGCCGAAAAGAGCGCAAATTCATCCACTGGAAGCGGCGGGCGCAACGCGTAGCGCAGCACCAGCACCGCGGCGGCGACGACCGCCGCCAGCGCCGTCACCGCCGTCAGGGCGGCGGGGCGGGCCGGCGGGGCGGACTGCGAAGGTATGGTGCGCGGGCTCATGGAGGCGGCTACTTCTTGTCCTTGTAGACCTTTTCCGGATCGAAGAGCTTCTCACCGATGATGTCCCATCCACCCTGGTCGTTGAGGCGGCGGAAGAAGCACGAGAGGTACCCTTCGTGGCAGGCGGCCCCGGTCTGCGTGACCTCGATCACCAGCGTGTCCAGGTCGCAGTCGGTGTAAACCGCGTGTACCTGCTGCGTGTGACCGGAGCTTTCGCCCTTCATCCAGTACTTCTGGCGGCTGCGAGACCAGAAATGCGTCTTGCCGGTCCGAATGGTATCCAGCAGCGATGCGTTGTTCATGTACGCCACCATCAGGACGGTCTTGGTCTGGGCGTCGACGATGACGGCCGGAATCAGACCTGAGGCGTCATACTTGAGGGCATTGACGGTTTTTTCCAGTTCTGTCACAGCAGACTCCTTCTGTTAAACATGCATGCTATCGTGGCGATGCGCCGCCTGCAACATCCGCTCGCCCTCCGACTGGGCTGATTCGGGATACTGCGGTGCGTGAAGTTTCCGGGTTAGCCCAACTTCCGCAGTTGGCGACGTAAGTGCTTTATTATCAAGGGCAGCGCCCTGAAAGTCTTCACTACATCGCTACGAAGCAGTCAGCGGCGGGGGCATGATCTTCATCCTCGACGGCAGGT
>JBDKTA010000046.1 GCA_039680605.1 Planctomycetaceae bacterium
CGGCAGCCTTAGCTGCCGCTTTTAGAGTTGTTCGGCCGCCGAGAAACTTCCAAAGCGGCAGCTAAGGCTGCCGCACTCCATAGATCGCTATCCGAAGATTATCTTCAGCACAGGCATCTGCGCGATAGGGTCGGGATTGCGCGCAGGAAGATTCTCGATGATCAGGCGCGTGCCTTCCTGTTTGAACTTCAGGCTCTTGCCGCCGGGCAGCAGCGTCACGCTTTGCACGCGGCGCTCGACGGCGCCGATGGCGAATCGGCCGCGCGGGTAGCAGACCGTACACCAGTAGTAGCCGGTATTGCCTCTGTGCGTCCAGCAGTCGTTGAGCGGTTCGCGGCGGCGGTCCATCTTCCCGTAGACCGCCTCGCCGTTTTGGGCCAGCCAATTGCCCGCGGCCGTCAGCAGCGGCTCGGCTTGGGCGGGCAGGGAGCCGTCGGCCTTGGGACCGACGTTGAGCAGCAGGTTGCCGCCGGCGCCGGTGACCGAGCGGATCATGCGCAGAATGTCGCGCGGGCAGATCCAGTCGCACGACGGCCGCGCGGCGTAGCCCCAGGAGTCGTTGGTCATCATGCAGGCTTCCCAGTTGCGGCCGGGGTCTGAGGGCACGATGCGCCCTTCGGTGGTGGTGAAGTCGCCGGGGATCCACGAGCGGTCGTTGGTGAGGATGCGCGGCTGCAGGCGGCGCACGAGCTGGTCGAGGCGGCGGCTCTGCAGCGTGCGGGCATTGAAGGGCCAGATCGCGTCATACCAGAGCATGTCGATTGGCCCATAGTTGCTCAGCAGTTCGCCGATGAGCCCGCGCGTGAACTCGACGAACCGCCGCCGCGCGGCGGGGCTGTCGTTGAACGCCTGGCAATCGGGGTTATGCCAATCCACGAAGGAGTAATAAAACCCGACGCGCATGCCTTCGGCGCGGGCGGCGGCTACGTACTGGGCCAGCAGGTCGCGTCGCGGCCCGCGCTGGACTGCGTTGTAGGGCGTCATCTTCGTGTCCCACAGGCAGAATCCGTCGCAATGCTTGGCCGTGAGCACCATGTATTTCATGCCCGCGCGCTTGGCCAGGCGGGCCCACGCGCGGGCGGGATTGCCGCGGACCGTCCACGTGTCGGCCAGCTTCTCGTACTCGGCGACGGGAATCTGCTCGGTATGCATGATCAGCTCGCCCCGCTCGATCTGCGAATACAACCCCCAGTGCAGGAACATCCCGTAGCGGGCTTCGTTGAACCAGCGGAACTTGTCGTAGTCAGAAGATGGTTTTGCCATGAGCGTCTCAATAGCAGAAAAGCCGGAAGAATGGAATGATGGAAGATTGGTGGAGCTGCCGCCGGCATGGTTGCGATAGAATTATCTGCCGACACGAGGAGTCATGACATGCGTCATCTCGCGAGAATCATGGGGTTGGGACTGCTCCTTGCCGCGGGGGCGGCCGCGGGCGGCTGCACCCGAGAGATCACCGTCACGCAGTATCCTTCGTTCTACAGCCCGGATCTGCGGACGATCGCGGTGATGCCGTTTGGTTCGCTGACGCCGGACCCGCCGGCAGGAGTGTTCTTCACCGACCGCATGATCGACGCGCTGGTCGCCAACGGCAGCTACCGCGTCGTCTCAGGTCCGACATTGCTTGGCGAACTCCGCCAGGCCGGGGCGGCGCTGCCCTCGGCGCCGGCGACGCGGCCGGGGCCCAGCGGTCAACCGGCGGCGGAATACTACCAGGTCGTGCCCCCGCCGGCGGCCGGTCCGCCGCCGGAGCAACTGCTGGCGGCGCTGCGCCGCCGCGGCGGCGTGGACCTGCTGCTGCTGGGGCGCGTCACGGCGCTTCACGCCCAGCCCGTTCTCGTGCGGGACACGTATCCGTACGGCCCGTACGACCCCTATCCTTACCCGCTCGAAGGCCCGTACGGGCGGGGATACTACGTCTCCTACACGTACCAGACACAGGCGACCGCAGCGGCGGCGATCGAGCTGTACCGCGTCAGCGACGGGCGGCGCCTGGCGTCCACGCAGGACACCGCGACGGTGGTTTCCGTCGGTCCGGGGCAGTTGACGATGGAGGAATCGCTCGGCCGCGCGTCGCAGGAGGTCGCCCGGCAGCTCGTGCGGGCCATCGCTCCGGCGCCGGCGACGATCAAGGTCCGCAAGGACCGGGCGCTGGAAACGTCTCGCCGCACGGCCGGGGGCGGCCTGAAGGAGACCTCGACCTTTGCGCGCGGCGACGGGGCGGTGATGGTGACGGTTCGCCTGCCTCCCGAGGCCGACCGCAACCCCTTCACATTGACCGTCACGCCCGAGGGCGCCTCCAACACGGTGCTCTTTGACCGCGAGTTCACCTGGTCGCGCTCGCAGACCAGTCAGACCATCGAGGTGCCCATCGCCGCCCTGAGCGGGCAAGGCAATTACCGCGTACACCTGCGCCAGGGCGGCCTGACCGTCTTGAGCAGGAAGGTCTCGGTCAAGGACTAGGCCGGCCGGGGCGCTTTCCCGGCCGCATCCGACGACCGGACCGTGATTTCCGGTTGCAAAAGGTCTCGGGCATCTTTAGATTAGGGTTGAAGACATCCCAGCGACGACCGGGACTCCCCCGCCCCTGAGTGGGCGAAGACATCCACGGCGCTAAGGACGCACGATGTGACCACAAGCTCCCTGCAACTCCAGAAGAAGGCGCGGGAGTTTGTGGCGGTCGCCACGGCCGAAGAGCGGATGCTGCTGGTGCTCAAGCGAGAAGTGTACGAAGGCAGTTGGGATGAGATGGAAGCGGACTTGCGAGGGCGTCTGGAAGGGCGGCCTTACATTTTCAAGCTGGCCCATCGCATCAGCGAAGACCTGGAGCGGATCGCCCGGCTGCGTCAGTGGGAGACGCTTCACGGGATGGACCTGAGCGAGTATGTATCACTGGAAAGCGGGCGGTGACGCCCGAGGCGCCCCGGCTGCCCCGCAGACCGGATGGCGAGAGTGCCTTTTGCGGGGGCAGGAGCAACCGATGCGCAGGATCGTGAAACTCAGCGTAATGATCGTGCTGGTTGGAGCGTTGGCCTGGGCCGCACAGGCGGCTGTCAAGACCCCGGCCAATCGTTCGACCGCTCCGCGCACGGCGCCCGAGGGCGCCGCCAAAGCCAAGGCGGTGCTGTCCGACGACGTGCTGGCCAAAGCAGACCTGGCGTATTACTGGAAGTTCCGCCTCGACCTCGACCGCGGCGAGCGCATCGAACGCGTCTGGCGCATCGACGAGCTGATGTACTGCCTGACGAATCAGCGCAAGCTCATCGCCGTCGACGCGCGGCGCGGCCTGCCCGCCTGGGCGCAGATCATCGGCACCAAGGAAACCATCTTCGAGCCCGTGCATGCCGACGGCGTGACGCTGCGCCCCAAGCGCGCGGGCATGAAGGAGATGCTTCAGCCCAGGACCCTGCCGCCCGTCGAACCGTACAACGCCACGTTCATCAACACCCTCAGCAGCGTCACGGTCGTCAACCGCAGCAACGGAAAACTCGTCAAGGTCTTCCCGCTGACCTACTCGTCCAACGCCGGCGGCGAGACGGACGGCACGTATTTCTACGGCGCCTCCACCGCGGGCAACTACTACGGCGTCCGCATGGATGCCGAGGTCAACTCCTGGGAAATGTCCACCGGCGACATGATCAACACCCCGACGCGCCTGGTGGAAGGCGTGGTACTTGTCGGCAGCCAGGACAAGACCCTGACAGCCGCCGTCGGGGCCGCCCAGCGCAAGCGCAAATGGATCCGCGTCTTCGACGCCCCGATCACGGCGCCGTTCCACGCCGACCGCCGCGGGATCTTCCTGGGCACGCAGAACGGGCGCATCCACGTCATCGACCGCAGCAACGGCGAGCGGATGAAAGTCCTCGACGAGCAGACCAAGGCCTTCAAAGACTGGGGCCCGATCATCACCAAGGGCGAGATCCTCGACCCCATCCAGGTCGGGCAGTCGACCATCTTCCAGTACGTCCGCAAGGACGCCTTCTACGCCATCGGGATCGACACCGTCAAACCGCGGTGGACGAACCCCGACGGGCGGATGGTGGCCGCCATCTTCGAAGGTACGGTGGCGCTGCTGGACAAGAACAAGGTGCTGCTGATGGTCAATGAACTCAGCGGCAAGATCAACGTCAGCCTGCCCATGACCGGATGGGACATGATTGTTCCCAACACGCAGATCGACGCGATCTTTGCCGCCTCGGCCGACGGCACGGTCTGCTGCATTCGTCGCAAAGGCGCCCCCGCGCTGACGGAAAAAATGCTCAATCCCAATCCGGTCCCCGGCGAGAAGAAATAGTTCAGTTGTGTGGCATGGCCGTCTCGGCCATGCATTCCGCAGGCGTCTCGCCTGCGGAAGGAAGGGACGGGTGCCACGCACGACTCGGTTGTGCGAGTCCCTGATCGTTGCTGCAGGATGCATGGGCGAGACGCCCATGCCACGGAAAGGAAGGAACCGACCCGTGCATGACCAGAAAATTCGTCGTGCGTTACTGAGCGTTTACGACAAGACCGGCATCGAGCAATTCGCCAAGGCCCTGGTGGACAGGGGCGTCGAGATCATCTCTTCCGGCGGCACGGCCAAAGCCCTGCAGCAGGCGGGCATTCCCGTGCGGTTCGTCCAGGAGTGGACGGGCTTTCCCGAGATGCTCGGCCATCGCGTTGTCACGCTGCACCCCAAGGTGCATGGCGCCATCCTGGCCAACCGCGACGACCCGCAGCACAAGTCCGACATCGAAAAATACGGCCTCGAGCCGCTCGATCTGGTCTGCGTGAGCCTGTATCCCTTCGAAGACGCCATCGCCAAGCCCGGCGCGACGCTGGCCGACGCCATCGAAATGATCGACATCGGCGGGCCCACGCTCATCCGCGCCTCGGCCAAGAACCACAAGTACGTCACCGTCGTGACCGAGCCGGCGCAGTACGAGCAGGTGCTGGGCGAGATGGCCGCCAAAGACGGGGCGGTCTCGTTCGCCCTGCGCCAGAAGTTCGCCCTCAAGGCCTTCGCTCTGACGTGTCACTACGACAGCATCATCAGCGCGTACCTGCGCCAGCAGACCGGCGAGCAGTTCCCCGACCGCATCGGCTTTTCCTTCACCAAGACCGCCGATCTGCGCTACGGCGAGAACGCCCACCAGAAAGCGGCGTTCTACGTCTCGCCCGACGCCTGCGAGCCCTGCGTCGCGCGGGCGAAATTGCTGGGCGGCAAGAGCATCAGCTACAACAACTACTTCGACGCCAACGGCGCCATCGAGCTGGTCAAGGAGTTCGACAAGCCTGCCGTGGCGATCATCAAGCACGCCAACCCCGCCGGCTGCGCGGTCGACGATAACCTCGTCGAGGCTTATCGCAAGGCCTACTACGGCGACGTCAACGCCGCGATGGGCGGCATCATCGCCGTCAATCGCCCGGTGAGTGAAGAGCTGGCCGCCGCCGTCGTCGAAACGTACAAGCGCTGGGGCAAAGACAGCGGCGCCGGCGGGTTCTTCGCCGAGATCATCATCGCCCCATCGTTCGAAGGCCGCAGCCTCGAGATCATCCAGTCGCGCGAAGGCTGGGGGCAGGACGTGCGCCTGCTGGCGACGGGTCCGCTGACCGGCCGGCGCAACGCCGAGAAGTACATCAAGTACGTCGTCGGCGGTGCGATCATCCAGGACCGCGACCTGGTGGGACTCAACGAGCAGGACTGGAAAGTGGTCACAAAGCGCCAGCCGACGCCGGCGGAGATGGACGACCTGCGCTTCGCCTGGCTGGTCTGCAAGCACGTCAAGAGCAACGCCATCGTGCTGGCCAAGGGCCGCACGCTGCTGGGCGCCGGGGCCGGACAGATGTCCCGCGTGAACTCGGCGCGGCTGGCCGGAATGATCGCCGCCCAGTACGGCGGCGGGGGCAAGGTCGAGACGGCCGGCTGCGTCCTGGCCAGCGACGCGTTCTTCCCCTTCCCCGACAGCCTGGACTGGGCCCGCGACGCCGGCGCTGCGGCCGTGATCGAACCCGGCGGCGGCAAGAAAGATGAAGACGTGATCGCCCGCGCCGACGAACTGGGCCTGGCGATGGTCTTCACCCAGACGCGACATTTCAATCACTGATCCGCCGCGAAAGAAGAAGAAACCGACGACGAGGACGCTGAACACGTCACTCTTATCTCGTTAGCGGCGGGGCTTGCCCCGCGCGTCAGAGTGCCGATGTCGCCATGTCGCCAAGTCTGATGCGTTCTTCGCAATATTTGACCAACAAACGGGTTTATTCTGATGGTGCCAGGCAGTATCTTTAACGTAGTTCTTTTCGGGCTCGGGCCCGAAGCATCCCTGGAAGGAGCATACCAATGCGATTGTCTCGAATGTCCAAGCCTCTCTTGCACGTTGCAGCGGTCCTGAGCGTGGTCGCGCTGGCCGCGTCTGTGCTGTCCGCCCAGTCGGCGGCCGATACCAGCGGACGCAAGCGCATACCCAAGGCATACCTTGCGGTCTTCATGAACGGCTACGGCAGCGACACGATGCCCGCCGACGACGCGCAGTTCGACAAGATGCTCGCGGCCATCGTCAAGGACGGGCACTTCAACGCCATCATGTGCCAGTACTCGCCGACACGCGAGGAGATGTGCAAGAAGCACAACGTCTACATGGTCGTCGACCTGCTGGCGTTCCCGCACGTGTATAAGAATGTCGCCGAGTGCGAAGCCCTGCTCAAGAAGCTCCAGGACAGCACGACGGTGGCCGCCTATCACCTGTGGTCTGACCGGTTCGGCAAGCAGGGCGCCGGGCGCGCCCGCGATATCGACACGGTCCACAAGTGGGACCCCAACCACGCCACCTGGAGCGGCACGTATACGGGCGAACACATTCGCTACCTGGGCAAGAGCGACCTGGTGGGCAACTACGACTTCTCGTGGCAGCGCGGGCCGCACAAGAACTACACCAACCTGATGGCCCAGTGGCGCGTGGCCAAGCCCAACGACACCCGTCTGAGCCGCTACTGCGGAGCGACGGTCGGGCAGGTCGGCAAGGGCAACTTCAACCGCCTGCTGTACATCCAGACCACCTCGATCGCCTTCGGGCTGCGGGCGGCTACCTGGCACATCGCCTCGGGCATCTTTGACTTCAACACCTGCCAGTTCAATGAGGCCGGCAAAGAACTGGCCAAGATGAACGCGTGGATCGAGCCGATGCGCGAAGAGATCGCCAAGATCGGCCTGCCCGACGCCATCTACTCCACGCCCTGGACCAAGAACCAGAACAACGAGCCCGTCGAGGGCAAGGATGTCATGCCCCCGGCCATGGGCAATGACAACAAGTTCCCCGCTGATTTCTGGCTCCAGCCGCAGTCCGGCGAGTTCGTGATGGGCGTCTCGAAGTACAACTACACTGACCAGGACGTGGTCTTTATCGCAAACCACAACGCCTACGCCGAGCAGGACGTCAAGATCAAGACGACCAAGTCGTCCAAGCCCAAGCTGTTCAACCGCGCCACGGGCAAGTACGAAGAACTGAAGCTCACCGACGGGGCGTTCAGCTTCAAGCTCGAGGCCGGCGGCGGGGCGATCGTACTGTTTGAGTAACCTTAACGTGCTGGGCCCCTATGGAGTGCGGCAGCAGCAGCTGCCGCTTTCCATGTTGTTGAGATGCCGTGCTGCCCAACAACAGCCAAAGCGGCAGCTATGGCTGCCGCACTCCATAGGGCCGCACCAATAAGGTTGTTGCCCTGCTTGCCTGCTTATTAAGGACGCAAACCATGAAGACTTGTATTCTGGCTGTGGTGAGTGCGATTCTGTTGTCGGCCTCGGTCCTGCCTGCCGAGCCGGCTGCCCTGCCGACGACGCCGAACAAGCGCGTGCCCAAGGAATACCTGGCGATCTTCATCAACGGCTACGCCGCCGACGCTTTGCCCAAGGACCCGGCGCAGTTCGAGAAGCTGCTGCTGTCGCTGAAGAACGAAGGGCACTTCAACGCGGTGCTGGCCCAGTATTCGCCCGAGCGCGAAGAGCTCTGCAAGAAGCACGGGATGTACCTGTTCGTCGACCTGCTGGCGTATCCGCACGTGTACAACAATCCCAAGGAGTGCGAGGAGCTGCTCAAGAAGCTCCAGAACAGCACCACCATCGGCGGCTATCACGTGTGGTCCGACCGGTTCGGCGCGATGGGGGCCGGGCGCGCCCGCGACATCGACAACGTCCACAAGTGGGACCCCAACCACGGCGCCTTCAGCGGCACATACAACGGCGGCGGCTTGTCGTTCCTGGGCAAAGCCACCTTCGTCAGCAACTACGACTTCGCCTGGAAGCGCGGACCTCACAAAAACTTCCGCAACCTGCTGGCGCAGTGGAGCGTCGCTCGCCCCCACGACAGCCGCCTGGGGCGCTACTGCACCACCGATGCGGGTCTGCCCGGAAAGGGCAACTACAACCGCCTGCTGTACACGCAGACCACGTCGATCGCCTGCGGATTGCGCGCAGCGATGTGGCACATCGGCTCGCGCATCATGAACATGGGCAACTTCCAGTTCAACGGGTATGGAAAGGACCTGGCCAAGGTCAATGAGTACATCGCTCCGATGCGCGGCGAGATCGCCAAAGTCGGACTGCCTTATGCCATCTACTCCACGCCCTGGACAAAAGACTGGAATAACAAGGACGTCGCCAAGCCCGCCGAAGGCAACGCCATGCCCACAGGCCTGGAAAAGAATGCCGTTCCCGCCGACTTCTGGCTCCAGCCGCAGTCCGGCGAGTTCGTGATGGGCGTCTCGAAGTACAACTACACCGATCAGGACGTGGTCTTCATCGCCAACCATAACGCCTACGCCGATCAGGACGTCAAGATCAAGCTGACCAAGGGTTCGGTCAAGCCCAAGCTGTTCAACCGCGCCACGGGCAAGTACGAAGAACTGAAGCTCGCTGACGGGGTCTTCAGGTTCAAACTCGAAGCCGGCGGCGGGGCGATCGTCCTGTTCGAATAACGCGCCTGGCAAGGCAACGTGCCCCGTCAAAAACAGACGGCCGGCTTATGGGCCGGCCGCCTGAGGACACCCGAAGTTCAGTCACGGCAACTGCTCTTCGGGCGCGGTGTGTCTCAGCTACAACCGAAATCTTACAGCCGGCGGCTTCTTTAGTGAATGCCACAATCAGACATTTTCATGCTGCAATGAGACATTATGCAGTTATATGGGGCATTTCCAGCTCTGCCGACCGGACACACGGGCCGTAATCTGTTGCGCCGGACATGGCTCGGTCTCAAATCTTGTTGGAAGACAAGGCGATCGTAGCTTAAGCTGCAAAATGACCGTTATTTTCTATCAGGAGAGAACACGATGATTAAGGCGTCGGTGGTGGTTCTGGCGATAGTAGCGGCCGTCGTCGCCGCGCCGGCATCTGACAGCGTCGAGCTGACGGGCGAAGCAGTGCTCGATGTCAACGGCACCGGGCCCGACGGCAAGGGCAACACAGCCGACGACACCTGGCAGTTCTGGTTCGAGACGGTCGTTCCTCGCGGGAAGTTTCTGCATCTGGACCTGTGTACACAGAAGATGACTGCCGATCAGCGCGAGAAGGGCATCTATGACGCTAAGGCCAAGCGCGGCAAGGGCAAGGTTCAGGGCCCCATCGCCGACAAGCTGCCCAATCCCAAGGAGACCGAGGGCTGGATCTTCCACAGCGACTGGGACGGCCGCTTCGAGGGCGTCTGGGCCGACAAGAAGACCAAGAAGGTCATCCTCTATCCCTACGTCGAGAAGGGCCAGCACCGCTGCGTGGCGATCTCGTACACGGTTCCCAAAGCGGGCACGTACGCCCTCAGCGGCGGCATGAGCGACCTGCACGTGTGGAAGCACGAGAAGCACGACGGCATCTTCTGGCAGATTGCCACCAGCGCCGACGCGGGCAAGAGCGTCAAGGTCGTCGCCAAGGGCGGACCCTTCGGCGACGAAGTCGCCCCCGCCTCGACGAAGATCGACGTCAAGGACATCAAGCTGGCCGCCGGCGAGCTGCTGTTCATCATCGTCGACCCGGGCAAATGGTGGGGCAGCGACATGGCCAGCCTGGACGACATCAAAATCACCCGCACGGGGGATTGAAGCGGTAGCCGGTAGCCAGTAGCTGGATGGGTGGATGTATGCATGAATGGCAGAACCATCCACTCATGCATCCATCCATTCATCCTGAAGCCTCATTCATATTCGGCGGCGTTGCTTTCCACGCCCGCCAGCCGTATCGTGTACGTGATACGGGGAGCCGATCATGCGGGCATGGCGGTACATTGCGATTGTCGCGCTGGGCGTTGCAGGGTCTGTTCTTGCTTTGGGCCTTGGTGACGATCGAGGGGTTTGGGCTTACCGCAAACACGTGATCGTCGTCCAGAGCCACTTGAGCGATCTCAAAACGCATCTGCTTAATTACCGCCGGGTGCATGGTCGATTCCCCAGTAATGACGAGGGACTGGCAGCGCTGGACAACTTCCCCGCCAGATTTTCGCTGCCTTACCCGGGGCCGCAGAACGATATATTCCGCTGGCCGTATTTCTTCTGGGAGTCCAGCCAGCGCAATCTGAAAGAATATCATCAGCGCAGCGGGCATGTGCCGCGAACAGCAAGGGAATGGAACGATGTCTCGAGGATATATTGCGTGGAAGATACTCCATCGCTTTTCCCGCAGACCACATATGTTGTTACCGACGGCGACAACCTGATGCCCGTCAGCACGACAGCAATCTTCACCCCGTGGATGGTCCCGTACCTGTACGAGAACCGTCAAGGGCTAAGCGAGGAGAAGTTCCGTGACAGCCCCGTCGCGGCTGATCGATGGGGCCACTACTCGATCAAGGTGGATGACGGGATTTACGTCTACTCCATTGGCGGACAAATATATTCCCAAGGTCTCCATGACGCATGGTGGAACCATCATGGCCCTCGAATGGTTGGCGTAGGGATAGTATCGGCGGCCTTGATTCTGCTGCTGGTAATGGTCGCCCGAAGGAAGATGGGGGTCATCGCAGGCATCGTTGCCTTCATCGGTTCAGTTGGTGCTGGGGCCGGCGCGACTGTGTTGGGTCAGGCCACGTGCTATGAGGCCTCGGCAGCATTTTCGGGAATGCGCCAGCCTGCGATGATTGACCGCCAGCGCGAGTTGCTGGCGATGTATCGCAAAAACGGCGTGCTGGGCGAGGCGGCGTACAGAACCGCCGTCGAGGCGCTGGAGAACGGGCCGGCCACCACGCGCCCGGCTAGTGCGGCGACGCAGCCGAGGGAGTGAGATCATGCCCTATCGAATGACAGCTTGGGCAATGGTAGCCGCAGTGGTCGGGGCGGTCGTGGTGGGCGTGCTGCTGGTGCTGCGGCGGGATGTGCATCGCGCAGCCGCAAACGGACCAGCTTGGCGGCGGGGCCTGCTGACGACCGGGATCGCCCTGTTTGGCAGTTTGGGAATCTTTATCCCCACCGGGTGCGGACCGACTGTGAAAGTTACCTGCTATATAAATAGAGACGTGATGGCTCGCATGAATGCTGAGAAGGATCTGACACAGCTGCGAGCGAAGGCCTGCCTACAACTGGAGCGGATTGATCCATTCATCCAGAATGACACGATCGATAGGCCAACTGCCCGGGAGGTGCTGCTGGAGTGCGAAAGAACCATCGCAGAGATGGAAAAGAAGAGCGAAGAGAAATCTATCTCTGAAAAAGATCGCGATGAAACTCGGTTTTTCGCCATCCACGCGCGCGTTACTCTCTGTTGGCTACGGATGAAGCTGGGGTACGATCCTCGTGCCCTGCGATGCTATCCATGGAACGAAGCGCTGGCACAAGAGCATGAACGTCAGGAACGCGCGACGACGCGGCCGGCTTCGGCAACGAGGGAATAGACTCCAATGCCATATCGGCCACGCGGGCCTGCAACCACTCGTGCCTGCATTGTTACAACTTCTGGAGAGGGGAACGCCTCCGGCTAAATTCTGGAGCCTCTTCGAGGCTCATTTCCATTGCAGAGATCGCAGGGGCCGCGGAGAGAATTCCACAAAGACACGAAAGGCACAAAGAGAAGAGCCTTTGGTGATTATCCTTTGTGTTTGCAGGATCGCGGCGATATCCTTGCCAGAATAAGGGGCTTCATCATGCGTCTAACGCGGTACACGGCGATTGTCGTACTGGGAGGGCTTGGTGCTTTCTTGGCCTGCGGCTTTACTGCCGACGATCGCGCAATCTGGCAAGCCAAGCGTCACGTGACCGTCATTCAAAATCACTTGGCGGACCTGAAGGCTCACCTTCTCAAGTATCGCCAAGTGCATGGACGCTATCCCAGCAACGATGAAGGGCTGGCCGTTCTGGATAACTTCACTGGTACGATTGTCGTTGGGTTGGGATGGTGGCCAGAACATCGGGAGCGAGCATATTCACGCATCGGTTGGCCGCACGTGCAGGAGCGTCTGAAGGAATACCGCCGCCAAACGGGGCATGCTCCACGTACGGCTAGTGATCTCAACCAGGCAATCGGGCTTTGCTATGACGTTCCCAGCGACATGGACAACGCAGCCATGACCTTGGCGGTTACCGACAATGACAACCTGATTCCATTAGGCCGCGGCGGAGCTTTTTCTCCCTGGATGACGCCCCACGTCTATGAGAACCGCCATGGCCTGAACAGCGAGAAATTCCGCGATAGTCCCGCGTCGGGGGATTGGTGGGGTCACTATTCAATCAAAGTCGATAAAGACATCTACGTCTACAGCATCGGGGGCGAGCTTTACTCCCAGCGGCTCCACTGGGCGTGGTGGACATACCATGGCCCGCGGATCGCAGGAGCTGCCATGCTGATCGCGGCTATTGCTATACTAATCGTGCGGGTGAAACGCGGTGCTGCAAAGATGGTTCTGGGAATGGTGGCACTGACGGCCTCGGTTGGCGCGGGAACGGCCGTGACATTTGTTGGTCACGTGCTCTGCTACGCAATGATGCCGGCGTTTTCTCGTCGCGACCCGGAGATGATCGACCGCCAGCGCGCGCTGCTGACGACGTACCGCCAGCGGGGCGTACTGGGCGAGGCGGCGTACAAGACGGCGCTGGAGGCGCTGGAAAATGGCCCTGCGACGACACGTCCGGCCGGGGCTGCGTCGCAAAAGCACAAGTGAGGCGCCATGTATCGGATAAGCATCTGGACGATAATCGTGGGCGCTGTGGGGATATTCATCGTCGCCGCGCTCTTGCTGATGCGGCGGGATGTGTGGGCGGCAGCCGGTAAGGGCCCTCGCTGGCGCAGGACGCTGATTCTCTGCGCGATCACGCTGCTTGCAGCGATCGGGGTAATCGCGGCTGGGACGGTGGAACACGTCACATGCTATGCGGTGATGTCTACATCGCATGAGAAGGCGGCTGGTTTACCGGAGTTGCTGGGGCGGCTGGAGTGGCAGGCAGCGCTGCTGGAAAATTATGGGCAGTCCGGGGCAATTGACACGCCTACCGCCAAAGCCGCGATCGGGCTTTGCGAGCAATTGGCCAAGGCCGTCGAAGATGAGGCGGCCCGGCAATCGCTGCTTGCGGATGAAAAGAACCGCTGCACTTCGGTACTCTTGCGGGCGCGAAAAGCTCTGGTGGGATTGCACTCCGCGCTGGGTAGCCGCGCGGCATCGCAACCGGCCACGGGGCCGGTACAATAGAGTTCTCATGCCGTATCGAATGACAGTCTGGACAATCGTCGCCGCGGTGGTCGGGGCGGTCGTGGTGGGCGTGCTGCTGATGCTGCGGCGGGACGTGCATCGCGCGGCGCGAACGGGGCCTCAGTGGCGGCGGGCGATAATCGCTGCGGGAATTCTTGCGCTGACGGCCGTGGGCATTTCTTCTTTGTCCGGCTGCGTCACGTGTTACGAGCCCGTCCCCCAGGCAATCATGCCGCGACAAGGATTCATTGATGAGTTGGGGCAACTGAACCGCCAGCTTCCACTGCTGGAGAAACTTGTCGCAGCAGAACGCCTGGACCATGCGGCCGCACGCCAGACGCTTCTGGAATGCGAGCGGCGGGTCTATTGGCTCGAATCCGAGTTTGCCTACAAGAAGCTCTCGAAGCGCGAGTACGGAGAGGCCCAAAGCGCCTGCGGCCGCGCGCGAGTAAGCCTGCGGGCGCTGCGCTTGAAGGTCGGCTATGACGAGCGAGCCTTTAGATACTTCGGGTGGAACTCGGTGCTGGAACAGGAGCACCGGCTTCGGCAGGCGGATAATGCGGCCACGCAACCGGCGCGGGGCGTTCAGCCATGATCTGGCCGTGGGGCAGCAGGCGGCCCGTGCGGGTGGGGTCGTTTGTCTTTGAGGCCACGCGGGCGTGCAATCATTCGTGCCTGCATTGTTACAACTTCTGGAGAGGGCAGATCGAGGCGGGGCCGGAGCTGGATACCGTCGACACGCTGGTGATGCTGGACCGGATGATCGCGCAGACAGGGGCGAGGCTTGTGACCATCAGTGGCGGCGAGCCGCTGCTGCGCAAGGACATCTTCGAGATCGTAGACCACCTGGCCGGGCGGAAGATCGCCGTCAATTTTCTCACCAACGGCACACTGCTGGACGAGGCGGCCATTGAGTGCCTGGGCGGGGGCAAGGTCAGCCTCTTCGAGCTGCCGCTGCTGTCGGTGCAGCGCGAGGTTCACGACCGCCTCAGCGGCTCGCCCGGCGCCTTCGACAAGCTCACGCTGGCGATCGCGCGGCTCAAGAGCGCCGCCCAGCGCGTGGTGTGCGTGTTCGTGGCCACGCGGGTCAACCTGCCGACCTGGGAGCAGACCATCGAGCTGGCCGTAGCGCTGGGGGCCGACGGAATCATGTTCAATCGCTTCAATCCCGGCGGGGCGGCGGTCGGGTTGGGCAACATCGAGCAGTTGCAGGCCTCGCCGGAAGAACTGTCGGCCGCGATGGACATCGCCAACGCGGCGGTAGAGAAGTACCACATCGGGATCAGTTGCTCGATCCCCATGCCCCAGTGCCTCTTTGACCACGCGCGATGGCCGCGGTTGTCTTTTGGATATTGTGCGGCCGGCACCGCGCGGGCGTACTACACGCTCGATGCCCTGGGTAACGTGCGGCCATGCAACCACTCCCCCACCGTTCTGGGCAACATTCGCACACAGACGTTCAAAGAGATGGTGCAGGGAGCGGCGATGGACGCCTTTGCCGGCGCGCGGCCGCCATTCTGTGGCGGGTGCAAAATGGAACTCACCTGCCAGGGCGGGTGTAAAGCGTCAGCCGAACTCTGCGGCGGCGACCTGTCTGGATGCGACCCATTCCTGGCGGCGTTTTCACATCAAGCGCGGAAGCTGTAGCGGTCAATCAACATACCACAGAGGCACAGAGAGCTCGGTGGTTTTGCATAATTCATCCTTCATGAGTTTTGGCCCCAGAGGGCCTTCGTGCTTAGCCCGAAAACTGCATGAACCGCAGAGACCGCAAAGTACGCAGAGAAGAAATTGGCTCAAAGCAAGACCATCACGTCGCGAGCGAAGCGAGGGACGCAACCCTGGGTTCGGTAGTTCCACGGTCCGAGCCCTGCAAGGGCGGCACACGATGATGTTTCGCCCTTTCAGGGCTCAAAACATATTGGGGCAATGACTACCCAGCTACTGGCTCACCTCCACGCCTGCCGGGCGGGTGGCGAGATTCTTGAAGCCCAGCAGCAGCGGGCTGGCGATGGCGATCGACGAGTACGTGCCGAAGACCACGCCGATCAGCATCGCGTAGCTGAAGGCATGGATGCCCGGCCCGCCCCAGATGTACATGATCAGCACGACCATGAGCGTGGTGGCCGAGGTCAGCACCGAACGGCTGAGCGTCTGGTTGATCGACAGGTTGATGATCTGCGGCGAGATCGTCGTCAGCTTGCCGCGGTTTTCACGAATGCGGTCAAAGATGACGATGGTGTCGTTGACCGAGTAGCCCACCAGCGTCAGGATAGCCGCGATCATCGTCAGGTCGATCTTGAACGGCTCGATGCCGAGCATCCGTCCGAAGGCGGTCTGGTACAACCAGCTCGATGCCGCCACCAGCCCCACGGTGATCAGCACGTCGTGGACGAGGCAGATGACCGCGGCGGCGCCCCAGCGGAACGAACCGAACCGCAGCCACAAGTAGGCGACGATGGCGATCCACGCCAGGACCATCGCGACGATGGCCAGGGCCTTGGCTTCGCCGGCGACCTGCGGGTCGAAATTGGTGGCCACGATGGCTTCCTCGCGCTGCAGGGCGAGGTCCAGAAGCTGGCTCTCGCCTTTGGCGAAGGTGTCCCAGGCGATATCGGCGTCAGCAGGGCGCACCAGCACGGCGAACTCCCGGAAGGTGTTCTTGGGTCCGGCGACCAGGCCGATCACGTCGGTGTTGTTGAACTGCAGGTCTTTGTCAGCATTGAGCCGCTCGCTGCGGATGCGCTCGGCCAGTTCACTGATCGTGATGGGGGCGGTCTGTGGATCGAGCTTGACGACGAACATCACGCCGTCGACATAGTCCAGCAACCGCCCGCGATACTCGGGGGCGGCCTGGTTTGCCAGGTCAGGCGTAATCTTCGTCAGACCTTCGGCCGACAGGGGCACGTTGATCGCCGGGGCGACCTGCCCGCGGACGCGCTGGGTCTCCAGGCGTTTTCGCGTGATGATCGCGTCGCCGAAGGCGGTCTCGACGGCATCGCGGATGGGCCGCAGATGCGTCTCGGTGGTCGAGATGCGGTAGGTGGTCTGGGGAAGGCGGTCGAGTTCTTTTTCCGACAGCGACCCGTCGCCGTTGGCGTCGAGTTTGTCGAACATCGCGACGTTAAGAGCGCTCTGCTCCCACATCGCTTTCGAGACGGGCTTGTCCTGAGGCAGATTGTGATCGGCCAGGAAAGTCCTGATGTGGTTGGGCGCGATGTTCATGACCACGCTGGCGTTGGCGAGGCGTTCAAAGGCGCCGCGCGTCTTGTCGGCGGCCGCCTGCGTCGCCGGCGACTGGGCGGGCTTGTCGATGGCGTTGCGGAAGGTCTTGCGCACCAGGTCGTCGGTGAGCAACTGGCCGTTGAGCAAGGCGTCATCCTTGAACGTGATCTGCGCCTCGGTGCCGGCAGCGAGCTCGATACCCAGAAGGTCCTTGCCTTCGCGGACGATCGAGACGATGCCAATGATCAGGAAGACGCCCGAGACCGCCCAGAAGGCGTATCGCCTGGACAGCCAGTCGAACTTCGGCAGACCGAAGAAGTGCATCATGCGCAGCGGGCGCGTCAGCAGCCGCAGGTCCAGCAGCGCCTGGAAGACCCAGCGCGTCACGACCAGCGAGGTGAACATGCTGATGGTGATGCCCAATCCCAGGGTGATGGCGAACCCGCGCACTTCCTCGGTGCCCACCCATCCCAGGATCAAGCACGTCAGCAGCGTGGTGATGTTCGAGTCGAAGATCGCGCTGAACGCCCGCCCGTAGGCGTTCTTGAGCGCCGTGCGGACGGGAAGGCCTTTGGCCTGTTCTTCCCGCAGACGCTCGAAGATCAGCACGTTGGCGTCGATGGCCATACCGATGGTCAGGATGACGCCGGCGATGCCCGGCAGCGTCAGGTACGCCCGCATGAGGCTCATCGCCCCCAGCAGGAAGACCATGTTGAGCACCAGCGCCAGGTTGGCGATGAGGCCGCCGCGCAGGTAATACACCAGGATGAAGACCGCCACGACGATCAGACCGGAGATGGCGGCCTGCTTGCCCATCTCGGCGTTCACCTTGCCGATGGACGGGGCGAACATGCTCTCGCTGACGGGCTCGGGATTGATCCGCGCCGGAAGCGAACCGGCGTTCAGCGTGCGCACCAGGTCTTCGACGTCCTGCTGCGTGAAGCTTCCGGTGATCTGTCCTCGGTCGCTGATGGTGCTCTGGATTCTCGGGGCCGAATAGACCTCGTCGTCCAGAAGGATCGCCATGAGCTTGTTCTTGTTCTGGCCGGTCAGCATGGCGAACTTCTGGGCCCCGCGGCCGTCGAGGGCGAAGTTGACCGCCCGGCGCCCCATGTTGTCGTAACCCTCGCGGGCACTGGTCAGTTCCCAGTCCTTTTCGCTTCCTGAACTATGCAGCAGCGTGTCGTTGGGCGCCTTGCCGGCCAGCAGCACATACTGCAGACCCGATTCGTCGTGACCGACGATCAGCCCGGCGAACTCTTTCTGCCCGCCATAGGTGCGGAACCACTGCCAGCGGTCGTCACGCTTGCGCCCGGCGTCGGCGCCCTCGGTGACCAACTGCTGCCTGAGTTGCTTCACTTCGTCCAGGCTGATGTCGGCCGAGAGCCCCTCGTTGGGCGGAAGGCGCTCAGGGTCGTACGGGGCGATGCGAAACTCCAGCACGCCGGTCTTGGCGATGAGGCGCTTGAGATCGCTGGGATCTTCAAGAAAACGTCGAACGTTGTGCCACTGCTGGTAAGCGGCCACCACCGACTCGATCTGCGCGGCGCGCAGGGGGTACTGCCTCTTGAGTTCTTCGACCCCTCGGGTGAAGCTCTTCTGGCGGGCGTCGAGTTCGCTGGCGGAGCTGGCTCCTTCGTCGCGTTCCCGCGGCGAGACATAATCGTTGAGAATCTGCTCGAGCCGCCGCAGGCGGATATTCGACGCCATGACCTTCTCGGTCAGCGACTCGACGTTGTTCTGCGCCACGTTCAATTCGTCGTTGAGTGCCTTGCGCTGGTCGCCGGCGGCGCTGTCGAGGCGCTGTCTGATCGCGGCGGCCTTATCATTAGCCTGCGCCAGCTCGCGCAGCATTTTGGCCAGCGTCTCATTCTGACTGGCCATTCGGGTGATCAGGGCTTCGCGCTCGTTAGCGGGGGCGTTGAAGAGGCGGACGATCTGGCTGCGCTGGATATTGCCGCTTTCGAGGACCTTGAGAGCCTCATCATAACTCTGGCGGGCGGCGGTGGATTCTTCGCGCCCGGTGGGCATGCGCACTTCAAAGCGCCGCTGCCCCAGGGGACGCCACTCGATGTTGGCCAAGCCCCGCGGATCGATGCGCCGCTTGAGCAGCCCGATCACACGTTCCGACAGGTTGGGCTCGTCGTCCTGGCCGGGCTGTATCTCGTACGTCAGCTTGTACCCGCCGCGCAGGTCCAGGCCCAGGCGAACGCCTTCGCCGTAAAAGATAGACCACAAAGAGATTGCGGCCGCCACAAGCACGATCAGAAACATCAGCGGAAGATTCTTGCTGTTCATCTGTATCTTTCCAAAAGCCTTTCGTCCTCGCAGCCGGAGGCGGCGGAGGTACCAGAGACATTTAATAGCCGGTTAACCCGAGAAAAGTTCAAGGATTATACGATGGAAAGGCAAGATAGGCAACGGGCCTGCGCCTGTAAATTGTAAATCACAAGCGCCGCCCGGTTGATCCGGGGCAAAATTCGCGGGCGATTGTATCTTCGGCCTCCTGCCGCTACACTGGCCGCCCATGGAAAACCTGACAACCCACGAACGTTTCAAGCGAATGTACGCCCACCAGCAAGCGGATCGCGTGCCGATCGTCGACCACCCCTGGGAGTCGACCCTCATGCGATGGCAGAAGGAAGGCCTGACCACCGGCTGGCGCGAGCACTTCGGTCTGGACAACGTGGTGGCCTTCGGCGGCGACACCAGTCCGCGATTCGATCGCGTGGTGATCGAGGAGACCGACAGCTACATCATCGAGCGCGACGCCTGGGGCATCACCAAGAAGAACTTCAAGCCCACCACCTCCACGCCGCTGGACATGGAGTTCGCCATTCACGACCCCGACACCTGGGCCGAGGCGAAAAAACGCCTCACCCCCACGCGCGACCGCATGCCCTGGGACTGGATCAAGACCGCCTTCCCCCAGTGGCGCAAGGAAGGCGCCTGGATCGTCGGCTCGTGCTGGTTCGGGTACGACATCGTCAACGCCCGGATGGTCGGCACCGAAAACGTCCTCTACGGCATGGCCGACAACCCCGAGTGGGTCAAGGACATGCTCGACACCCTCTGCGATCTGGGCCTGGAGCTGATGGAGATGGCCTGGCAGGAGGGCTATCACTTCGACGAACTGCAGTGGTACGACGACATGGGCTACCGCAACGGCATGCTGTTCTCCAAGGCGATGTGGCGCGAGATCGTTCGGCCGTACCAGCAGCGGACCATCGACTGGGCGCACTCGCACGGCATCGTGGCGCAGATGCACTCGTGCGGAAACATCATGGAGATCGTGCCCGAACTGGTCGAGCTGGGCCTGGACGCGCTGAACCCCTTCGAGGTCAAGGCCGGCATGGACATCCTGGGCGTCAAGCGCCGCTTCGGCGACCGCCTGACGATGCAGGGCGGTTTTGACGTGCGAAACTGGGAGAGTTTCGAGATCGCCGAGGCGGAGCTTCGGGCCAAGCTGCCCGAGCTCAAGAAGAACGGCGGCTATATTTTCGGCAGCGACCACAGCATTCCCCACCACGTTTCGCTGGACACGATGAGCAAGATCGTCGCCCTGGTCAAAGACATCGGCAGCTACTGATCGAAGTAGCATGGGCATCTTGCCCATGAGTAGCACGGGCGTCCCGCCCGTGCCGCGAAACGTCCCGGCGCGGTTGGCGCCGGCGCCAATTCAAGTGGGTCGGTCAATCAGACGACATTGTCTGTGGAGCCGATCGCGGGCCTTGGCGGCCCGTCCCGGAGGAAGATCAAGAGAGGAACGTTATGTCTGCCACCGCTACGGGCACAACGCTTGGATGGTATCTTGAGCACATCAAAAACACGCCGCTGCTCAGCGCCCAGCAGGAGCGCGATCTGGCGCGGCGCGTGCGCGACGACAGCGACGCCATCGCCCGCGAGGAGATGATCCAGGCGAACCTGCGCCTGGTCATCAACATCGCCAAGGAATACTCCAGCCCCGGGATGACGCTCGCCGACCTGGTTGCCGAGGGCAACCTGGGCCTGCTGCGGGCGGTGGAAGATTTCGACCCCGACGCCGGCGTGCGCTTCAGCACGTACGCCGCCTGGTGGATCAAGCAGGCCATCAAACGCGCCCTGATCAACGCCGGACAGCCCATCCACATCCCGGCGTACCTGGCCAAGCTCATCAGCAAATGGCGACGCACCGCCCGGCGGCTCGAAGCCAGCTTCGGACGCCAGCCCACGCTGGAAGAGATGGCCGGAACGCTGCGGATCTCGGCCAAGAAGGCCCAGATCGTGCAGCAGGGACTGACGGCCGTCACGGCGCCGGGGCAGTCGGCCGGCGACGAAACGCAGACCCTGGCGGAGATGCTGCCCGATACCCGCGCCGAAAGCCCCGACCAGAGCCTGCTCGATGCCTCCAACGCCCCGCTGGTCAAAAGCCTGCTGGCCAGGCTCGAACCGCGCGAGCAGCGCATTCTCGAACTGCGGTTCGGTCTGGGCCGCAGCGATGAAAGCCCGCAGTTGACGTACAAGGAAATCGGCAGGCTGATCGGCCTGACGCGCGAACGCGTGCGACAACTCGAACGCCAGGCCCTGCAGCGCCTCCGGGCGCTGGCGCAGGAAGTCATCTAGCCCGAAAACTGCATGAACCGCAGAGATCGCAGAGTACGCAGAGAAGCAAATGGCTTAAAACAAGACCATTTAACGTCGCCATCGGCCTTAATCCGAAAAAAACAGACTGTCCATGCGGCGCGCTTCCGTAGTTTTCTGTGAGTCTTTTCATTCAAGGCATCTCTGCCGTCTCTGCGATCTCTGTTCCGAAAATGAGCCTCGAAGAGGCTCCAGGATTTAGCCGGAGGCGTAAGCCTCCGGAAAACGTCTTCCACATCTTCCCGCCTCGCAGAGGCGGAAGGTTGTTGACCCTCAACCGCCGGTGGCGTCTAGAACCTGCCGCCTCTGCCAGGCGGGTGGGTAGGCACGGTAGAAAGCACTCTACCCTTGCCGCGATGCAAAACAACCGCCGACTTCGCTTGAACAGGCGATGTATTTTCGGCACGAAACATCCGGCGGTGGCAAAAATAGCCACAGGCCAGAAAGTGCCATCGCCAGTGACACGACTATTCGGCCGCGGCCCTCTGGCGCCAGCGGTGGCAAAACCTCCCTCGTCAATTGTGCCGCAATCTGCGGCACAAGCGTGACCATGTTCATCCAGCCGGTCTTGTGTTGCATCCGGACCGCGATGGCCGATAGGGTACATGCGGCCGTGCGAAAGCAGGCGGTCGCGGGAAGGACAGACTGATGAACCAGGCTCGCATGCTCAGGAACCTCTGCGCCGTGGCAATCGTTCTCGGCGGCGGATTGCTGCTGGCCGCGGCGGCGGTGGGGATATCCTACGGTCGCCGCGAGCAGGGGCTGGCAATCGGTCTGGCCATCGCCGGGGCGCTGATGCTTCTGATGGTCGTGCCGATCGGATCGGTGGTGCGGTCCGCTTCGTCCTGTTCCGCCTGCGGCAAGCTCATCCGGCCGGGCGCCGCCCCGCATTGCCCGCGCTGCGGCAAGTCCAGCAGTTGAGCCGCCGGTTTATCCGCGAGAACTCCGCCGGACCCATCAGCGTCGCCGACGTCGCGGCGGCCACCACGCTGGGCCAGCGGGCCCTGCGCGGGCGGTTCCGCAAGGAACTGGGGCGTTCGATCCTCCAGGAGATCCACGCCGTCCGGATCGACCGGGCCCAGGAGCTGCTGGCCCAGACGGCCCTGCCGGTCTACGAGGTCGCCCGCCGATGCGGTTTTAGCGAGGCCCGCTGCCTCGACCGCACCTTCCTCAAGCTCACCGGCCAGCGCCCTCTTCAATATCGCCGGCAATGCCAGCAGACGTTGCAGGGATGAACGTGTCTGAACTGCTACGCCGAGAGGATGACCAAGCGGCTCAAGGCCATGGGACAGCCGAACTATGCGGATGGCTTTGCCGTCAGGACGCACCCGCACGCGCTGGACCTTCCGCTGTCCTGGAAGACGCCGCAGACGATCTTTGTGAACTCCATGAGCGATCTCTTTCACAGGGACGTTCCGCTGGACTTCATCCTCCAGGTCTTCGATGTCATGCGACGGGCCCACTGGCACCAGTATCAGATACTGACCAAGCGATCCCAAAGGCTGCTTCGGCTGGATTCGCAACTGGAATGGGCGTCTCACATCTGGATGGGCGTCAGCGTCGAGAATGAGAAGTGCCTGGGACGAATCGACGATCTTCGCCAGACTCACGCCAGCGTCAAGTTCCTGTCCATCGAGCCGCTGCTGGGCCCTCTGCCGGGACTGGATTTGAGCGGGATCGACTGGGTCATTACCGGCGGCGAGTCCGGGCCCGGATCGCGGCCGATGGATGAAGATTGGGTGACGGATATCCGGGATCAGTGCATCGCGGTTGGCGTGCCTTTCTTTTTCAAGCAATGGGGTGGCACGAACAAGAAGAAGAACGGCAGGCTCCTGCAGGGGCGGACGTGGGATGAGATGCCGGCGTCGGCGGCGCTGGCGCGGGTGTAGCTTGGGGATCGGCGGAACGTGCAGGCGCGAGTAACGGATGATCTACAAATGCACATCCTGCGGAGAAGAGACCTATGGCGGCTGTCTCCCCTCGATTTCCTGCGGGCTTTTTCTCCTTGTGTATGCTTTTTTCGCCGGGAGCCTTGTCGCCATACTCGTTGCCGCGACGCGCCGCTTCATTGATGTACCATTCTGGGTGGTCGCAGTGGGATCTGTGCCGGTTGGCATCGCGGTAATGGTTGGGCTTTCCTGGTTGGCCAGCGTCATTGAACACAGCTGGATGTACCTCCGCCCGTGCCCCAAGTGTGGACAAAGAAAATGGTCCAAGGGATACGTTAAGGGCTTCGGTCTGTGATGCCGGCGTCTATCGTGTCTGTGCTCAAGGAATCACTTTGAAGCACGCTGAAGCGTGCTGAGAAAGAGAAGCGGTTGCGGCCATTACCAGGGCTAAAAGCCCTGGCCTAAGCCCGGCTTCGCCGGGACGAAGGCCGCTGGAAGCGGCCTGCGGGACTCCTCCGTCAGGGTGATAAATAGGCTGGCATCTTGCGCGGGTGGAGGACTTGGGATGGAGGATTTCCCTTGCCCTAGGATCGAGGAACTAGGAACTAGATCTTCTCCCTCAGCAGATTCTAGGCAACTCTTCACCGTAGGGCATCTGGACGATTCGGCGGCCGCCGGGCTTGGTGACTAGCTCGACTAATGGGTTGTCGCTGGCGGCGGCGATGTGGCCGATCGCGCAGGCTTCGGCAGCGATGGGGAATTGGCGGAGGATTTCAACGGCGCGCTCGGCGGCGCCTGCGGCCACCACGGCCACAAGCTTGCCTTCGTTGGCGATGGTCAGCAGGTCCAGGCCTAACATTTCGGCGGCGGCGCGGGCGGTGCGGTTGATGGGGATGGCGGATTCCTGAATCTCGATATCGCGCCCGGCGGCGGAGGACAGGTCCGCCAACGTGGCGGCGAGGCCTCCTCGCGTGGGGTCGCGCATCCAGCGCACGGCCTGGCCGAGCTCTTCGATCAGCGCGATCGTCAACTCGTGCAGCGGCGCGCAGTCGCTGGCCAGAGACGCCTTGAAGCTCAGGCCCTTTCGCTGCGACATGATCGCCAGGCCGTGCTCGCCCAGCGGGCCCGACAGCAACACACGGTCGCCTTCTTGAACTTGCGCGAAACCCAGCTTTGCTGCGGGCAGGATGGTTCCGACGCCGGCGGTGTTGATCACCAGCCCGTCGCAGGCGGATCGCTCGACGACCTTCGTATCGCCGGTGACGATGCTGACGCCGGCGGCCCGCGCGGCCGCCCCGGCCGAGCCCAGCACCCGCGCCAACAGGGCGATCTCCAGCCCCTCCTGCATGATCAGCCCCATGCTCAGGGCCGCCGGGCGCGCGCCGCTGACGGCCAAGTCGTTGATCGTGCCGCAGACGGCCAGCTTGCCGATGTCGCCGCCGGGGAACTCCAGCGGCTGCACGACGTAGCTGTCGGTGGTAAAGGCGGTCGCGCCGGGGGGCAGTTGCAGTGTGGCGGCATCTTTCAGCGCGGCGGGGTCCTGCCCGCCCAGGGCCGGCAGGATCACGTCGCGGATGAGCTCGGCAGTGAGTTGCCCGCCGCCGCCGTGGGCGAGTTGGATCCGGGTCGTGTCGATCATGGGGAAATCTTAGCCGCACAGGACGCCCGAGGCGCAAAGGAAAAACAGATCCACCGTCCTCGATCCTCGGTCCTCGGGAATGGGGAAAAATGCTTCCTGGTTCGGTAGTCTCAAAAACCAGGTGTCCTTGCGCCTATAAGTAGTGTGTTCGCAATATTTTATGATTTTGCGGTCGTCCAGCTGCTATAATTGAGGTATAAGGGCAGATCAGGTCGCGCTATCCCTCTGCAAATCAAATGCTCTTGGTGGAAACTGAGGCATCGTTTTGTGATATGGCCGTCCCTTAGGGGGACAGGTCTCGGCTATGCGCTGGCGGACGAGGGGGGGAGCATGTTGTGTGGCATGGGCGTCTCGCCCATGCGCTGGCGGGCGTCTCGCCCGCCAGGGAACGGGGAGCATGGGCGGGACGCCCATGCCACACAGCAGGAGCATGGGCGGGACGCCCATGCCACACAGCGGGGAGCATGGGCGAGTCCTTCGGCAGGCTCAGGATGAAACGCCCATGTCACGCCAGATTACTGATTACTGATTACTAACAGGGGTATCACTATGTCCAGAAACAATGCGGTGGCGAGAATGGATCTTTCGGATGCGGATCGCAAGGCGATTGCGGTAGCGGCTGCACAGGGGGCCGGCGAACTGCCCAAAACCCGGAAGGCTTACGACGACGATCTGCTGATCGAGATCATCGCCCGCGGCGACGTGCCCCAGCGGGAAATCGTGCAGACCATCGGCATCAGCGCGCGGATGGTCCGGAGCATCATCAAGGGCGACTCGCGAAAAGACCTCCAGCCGCGCATCGAGGCCGCTCGCGAGAAATATCGCCAAAAGGCCGCCCAGCAGGCCGCCGAGATCCGCCAGGCCGTCGAGGATATGCCCCTGCGGTCGCGCAAGCAGGCCGAGTATGACGACGACGAACTGGTCGAAATGCTCGCCTGCCGCGTGTTGACGCAGCGACAGATCGCCGAGCGACTCGGGCTTAGCCTCCGCTACCTCAGGGCCGTCTCGTGCGGAGAGAAACGCCCGGAGCTGCAGCCGCGCATCCTCGAGGCCATCGGACGCCACCGCGAGCTGGCGCGGCGCAAGGGGATAGGCTACCTCGAACCGCTGCTGGACCGCCAGGCCCAGGTGGCGATGGAAGGCGACGGCGAGACCGCCCGCAAGGCGCGCGAGTACATGATCAGCATGTTTATCGACGAGGGCGGACCCATGCTCGCCGGCGGCGCCCGAACCCAGTGGACCAACGAGCCCGAGGGCATGCCGGAGGAGGAAGAAGAGGAACTCGAGGAAGGTTCCGCCAAGGCCAGGATCCGAGACGCACTGGAGGAATGCGACGAAATCCTCAACGGCTACGCCAGCTTCTACGAGGGCGAGTTCTGGGAGCTGGCGGCCTTGCCCAAGGAACTCAAGAACGCCTTCCGCTATGCGCTGGACTGGCAGAACCCCCCGCGCGGAACGCCCGATCCCGACATGCCCCCCGATGGGCTTAAGGCCGACTTCAACTGCAAAATTGACGAGGAAGACTGGCCCGAGCCGGAAGACACTAATCCCTTGCCTCAGCCTTGATAGTTCACTGCAAACATCTTGGCGCGGCCTCGCTTCGCTCGGCCGCAACCAACGCGGGCTCTTCGCCGCCCAAAGCGTTGAGCAATTCTGCCGGCCGCCGTCGCCGTAGGACCCCAGGCCCCAAGCCGGCCCCCCGGCAGCCTCCGTTTGGCCCCTGCCCACGACGCCGGCGGCCTGATCGTCCTGCCATTGAAGCTGTCGTGTTTCTCCCCCGCCGGGGGGGACCTCCGACGGAGTCGGCTCGGGATGGCGTTGTTGTTTCATGCCACGGCGTGTTGTAGCTCAGCTAGCCCGAAAACTGCATGAACCGCAGAGATCGCAGAGTACGCAGAGAAGCAAATGGCTCAAAACAAGACCATCTAACGTCGCCGTCGGCGTTAATCTGAAAAACAGACTGTCCATGCGCCCCGCT
>JBDKTA010000047.1 GCA_039680605.1 Planctomycetaceae bacterium
TCGCACATTGCCAACACACGCTTACGTAAATCCATTGAGTATGCTTTCATTTCAAGCCTCCATGCTTGACCCAAGCATACACAACTTCTTCAGAGGGCGCTAGATGTGTTCGTGACTTGCTCTAGGAATGCCCACCATCAGATAGGCATCAAACGAATCTGGAAGACCCGTCTGCCATCCTTGCTCGACAACGGGCTCTACTCTCATAAGATTCTGGTAGTACTGGCGAAGAGGGATGATTGCGCAATCAAGGCTGTCTTCATCGCCCAGACAAATCTTTGCAGCACCCTCAAAATCGAACGGTATGGTCTCTGAAGGATTGGCCGCCGCCCAAGAGTCAGCAAGTCGGCTATTCAGTATTTTGCCACCCCTCGCCTTGATTATCTCAATATCTCCAAAGACATGTCCAGCCGTAAGCATAAACCAAAGGCCTCTAACAGATATGACAAATGCGGATGCGTAAACAGGTCGCGGATCAGAGGCTTTTGCATCGTCTAGCTGAAGCCAAGACCACTCGACGAAATGCCTGCAAAAGAACTCAAAAGCGCGTGCGTATTTCATCTTTATCCCCATGAACGTCCACTTGTTACTAAGCGAATTTCACTTGGACGGTACCGCACCCATAGTCACCGTCTCAGCAGGCGGGCCTTGCTGGACGGCCACACATGCGTAATTCGCACTGAGGGAGCTGGGGCTCGAACCCAGAACCTACGCCTTAAAAGGGCGTTGCTCTACCAATTGAGCTACTCCCCCTCGGGGGGCGGGCATCGGAGGCTGCCAGATCACGACTGCTCGATCTCGGTCGTCTTGGCGGTCAGAAGCTCTTCGACTTTTGCCTGGTAGCTGTCGGTGAGCTTCTGAACCTCGTCCTTGCCCTTCTTGGCCTCGTCTTCGGTCAATTCCGCTTCTTTTTCCTCGCGGTCGACTTCTTTATTGCCGTCGCGGCGGGCGTTGCGGATCGTCACCCGCGCCGCCTCGGCCATCTTCTTGAGCTGGCCGGCGATCATGTGCCTCCGCTCGGTCGACAGCGGCGGCACCTGCAGGCGGATGATCTTTCCGTCGACGCTGGGGGTGATGCCCAGGTCGCTGGCGAAAATCGCCTTCTCGATGTCCTTGACGCTGCCCGGATCGAACGGCTTGATCACGATCAGCGTCGCATCCGGCGTCGAGATCGACGCTAGTTGCCGCAGATCCGTCGGCGAACCATAGTAGTCCACCTTGATGTGGTCCACCAAGCCCACCGACGCACGGCCGGTGCGGATCCCGCGGAACTCCGTCCGCAGGTACTCCAGCGCCTTGTCCATCTGATCTTCGACTTCCAGGAGTACGTCATCCATCGCCATGAGCGGCTCCTTCAGTAGCACGGGCGTCTCGCCCGTGAGTCCAACGCCCGTCCCGGGCGTTGTCGGTCTTCTACACGGGCAAGATGCCCGTGCGACTCATGGGCAAGATGCCCATGCTACTCGCTGATCACCGTTCCCACGTCCTGGCCGCTGACGGCCGCGAGCAGGTTGCCCTGCCTGGACAACTGAAAGACCAGGATCGGAATCCGGTTTTCCATGCACAGCGAGATGGCTGTCAGGTCCATCACGCCCAGTTTATCGGCCAGTACCTTACCATACGTCAAGGTTGAGTATTTCCTGGCGGCCGGGTTCTTCACCGGGTCGGCGTCGAAAACGCCGTCGACCTTGGTGGCCTTGATCAATACCTCTGCGCCTAGTTCGCTGGCACGCAGGGCGGCGCACGTGTCGGTGGTGAAGAACGGGCTGCCCGTCCCGCCGGCCAGGATCACGATCTTGCCCGCGGCCAGGCTCGCCGACGCCGCTCGAATCGTATACGCGTCGCACACACTGACCATAGGGATGGCCGACATCACGTGGCAGGCCGCGCCGCGGCTGACCAGCGTGTCGTGCAACGCCAGGGCGTTGATCACCGTGGCGAGCATGCCCATGTAGTCGGCGGTGGGGCGCTGCACGTGCGGATTGGCCGTCAGATCGCGCCCGCGGAGGATGTTGCCCCCGCCGATCACCAGGGCGATCTGCACGCCCCGAGCCGCCAGCGCCGACAACTCATCGGCGACGGCCGCCACGGCGGCGGCGTCAATGCCGCCGCAGCCCGGCTGGCACAGGCTCTCGCCGGAGATCTTCAGCAGCACGCGCGTGTAGCGAAACGGATCCGCCATGTCGTCTCAGACTTTACTTGCCGATCCCGAAGCGGGCAAACGCGGTGATCGTAGCCTTGCCGAGCACGTCCTTGACCTTCTTCTTTTCGTCGCGGACGAACGGCTGTTCCAGCAGGGCGTTTTCCGCCAGGAACTTGTTGATCTTGCCGACGACCATCTTTTCGGCGATGTCGGCCGGCTTGCCCGACTCGATGGCCTGTTCCTTGGCAAAGGCCTTTTCCTTCTCGACGAGGTCTGCCGGGATATCGTCCTTCGTCACGCCCATGGGGTTGGTGAAGGCGATATGCATGCAGACGTCGCTGAGGGTAGCCGCGTCGATCGAGCCGGTCACGGCAACGACCACGCCGACCTTGCTGTTGTGGTGCAGGTACGTGCCGACCTGGTCGGCCTGGACCTTGATGCCCTGGGCGTAACCCATGTTCTCGCCGATCTTGGCCTGGGCCGCCTGAACGGCGTCTTTGATCGCAGCGGTCGCTTCGATGGCGCCGGGGGCCGACTGCATGGCCATCTTGGCCACCTCGGACACGGCGGCCTTGAAGATCTCGTTGCGGGCGCAGAAGTCCGTCTCGCACTGGACCTGGACCATGGCCGCCGACTTGCCGTCTGGGGCCACTTCGATGGCGACGAGGCCTTCGTTGATGGTGCGGTCGGCTTTCTTTTCTGCCGAGGCCAGACCCTTCTTGCGGAGGATGAGCTTGGCCTCTTCGACATCGCCATTGGCTTCGATGAGGGCCTTCTTGCATTCCATCATGCTCTGCTGCGTCTCTTCGCGCAGAGCCTTAACCATTGCAGCATTAATTTCAGCCATGATAACTCCCGGATTCTTTAGCATCAGGCCCCGCGCGGAGGCGGGGCGGTAGCAGTCAGTAAATTAGGCCTGTCCGGCCTCGCCGGCCTGGGGCTCGACGGGCTTGTCGTCGCCGGCGGCGATTTCGGCCTCGCTGGGCACGTCTTCACCGGCCTGGCTGGCGTCCTCGGCGCGGGCGGTGGCGTCGCGGCTGCTGCGGCGTCGCGGCTGCTGGGCGGCGGCTTCGTCGCTGAGCTTGGTGCGCATGCCCAGGGCTTCCTTGACGGAGGCGCAGAGTTCTTTGACGATCAGTTCGATGGCCCGCATCGCGTCATCGTTGCCGGGGATGGGGATGTCGATCTGGTCGGGGTCGCTGTCAGTGTCGATCAGGCAGATGACCGGGATGCCCATCTTCTTGGCTTCTTTGACAGCGATGGTCTCGCGCCGCTCGTCGATGATAAACAGCACGCCGGGCAGTTGCGTCATGCGGCGGATGCCGCCGAGGTTGCGGCGGATCTTGCGCATCTCGCGGCGCAGCGACGAGCCTTCCTTCTTCGAGTAGGCGTCAAGCCGACCTTCGCTGTCCAGATGTTCCAACTCGTCCAGGCGCCCGACGCGCTTGCGGATCTCGCGGAAGTTCGTCAGCGTACCGCCCAGCCAGCGGTCGTTGACGTAGTGCATCTGCACTTCGGTGACGGCCTCTTCGACCGCCTTGCGAGCCTGGCGCTTGGTGCCGACCACCAGCACGTCTTTTCCGCCGGCGACGACCTGCGTGACGAATTTCTTCGCCAGCAGAATCCCGCGGAGGGTTTCCTTGACATTGACGATGTGGATGAGGTTGCGCTTGCCGAAAATATACGGCGCCATCTTGGGATTCCAGCGGCTGACTCGGTGGCCGAAGTGAATCCCCGCATCAATCAATTCTTTGACTAACGTTGCCGACAAGGGTACACGCTGCCTTTCGCCTCAGGATACGGTTAAACCGGCCCTGGGGTTGCTCTCACAAGGGGTTCGTTACGGATGGTTTACGACGGAGCTACAATGCTTCCGCCGACAAGGGGGCTAACATACCCGCCCACCCCGGGTTGCGTCAAGCAACATTTCTACGAAAAGTGCTTCCCGGTCCTCTCACCGCAGAGGTCGCAGAGATCGCAGAGGAAATTGGCAAGGATGAACGGACACAGAATGAAATAGAAACGAAACGCCGTCTTCGTCTTAGTCGGTGTTTCGTTTTATCCCCGCCCTTTCCTCCTCTCCGCGGCCTCTGCGACCTCTGCGGTGAAATTCGGTCACTGCTGGTCGCAGATCGTAAAGGCCTTGCGCAGGGCTTCGATCGGGTCGGCTTTGGGGCTGAACTCGTGGCCGACGTAGCCGGTATAGCCGGTCTGGGCGATGGCTTTGCAGATGCCGGCGTAGTTCATTTCCTGCAGGTCGTCAAAATCGCGACGCCCGGGGTTTCCGGCGGTGTGGAAGTGTGCGATCCAGTCGATCGAATCGCGGATCGTCGCGATCACGTCGCCTTCCATGATCTGCATGTGGTAGATGTCGTAGAGCAGCTTGACGCGCGGGCTGTTGACGCGTTTGACCACCTGCAGGCCCCAGTTCGTGCGGTCGCACTGATAATCTTTGTGGTCGCGCTTCGAGTTGAGCAATTCCAGGTTGATGTTCACGCCCGCGGCCTCGGCGTACGGCGCCAGGCGCAGCAGCGACTGTGCGGTGATGTCGGCCCCTTCGTCGTCGGTCATGCCCGCTCGGCGGTTGCCCGAAAAGACGATGAACCCGGGAATCTTCAGCTTGGCCGCCAGGTCGATCGAGCGACGCGTCTGGTCCTCAAGCTGCGTGTGCAGCGAAGGGTCGTTGAACCCGCCTCCGCACGTCCCGCTGCCGATGAAGCTCGACACGCACATCCCGTGCGAGGCCGCCATGTCGGCCGTCTGCTCCAGGCCGTCCACGCCCCAGGTCTCGACGGCCCCATACCCGATCTTCGCCGCCTCGCGGATCAGAGTCTCCATCGGTACGCTGCCGAACATCGGGATGCACACGGATTGCTTGATACGCATTGGGTTTCCTTCTGTGTGGACAGTCTTTCCAAGCTGTGGCCATGGATTATGCCTTGGCCCGACAGGAAGTGCAACTGTGACGGGCAGCGGTATCCGCGCCGGCGAACAATTCCTCTTTGCGACGAAGACAAGCGAGAGGAAGCAGGCCGCTTCAGCGGCCTTTGTCCCGCCGGAAGGCGGGCCTAGCCCAGGCCTTTTAGGCCTCACCTTTACCCACATTTGGGTGGGCCTCGCATTAGTTCAAGGCCCTCGACCATTCGTTCGACATCATACCAGCCCCGCCACAGGACTTTCCAGCCTGGTCGGACATCGTGTTTGCGTGCGAGAT